>NZ_JBSGBN010000002.1:0-98452 GCF_053601275.1 Streptomyces sp. NPDC004752
GCCCGCGGTCGGGGCGGCCGGCTGGTTCGCGCCCGGCTGCGGGGCCGAGTGCGGGGCCGATCCGCCCGCCATGCCCGGCAGCAGGGGCTCGCCGCCGTCGGAGGGCAGCACGATGCCTTCGCGCGCGGGCTCGCCCTGTCCACTCTGCGTCACCGGGACTCCTACGAATGGGGGACCTTCGGAATCGTCGGCTCACGCTACCGGGTCCCCCGAGCCGGGTGCCACGCAGCTCAGGGCATGACCTTCCCTCCTGTGACGCCTGTAACAAAACCACCCCGCGGCACGCTGTTCATGGGCACGGCCGCGCGTCAACACCTCGTTTCCCGCGTGTTCACGCGTCCATCGGGCCGTTGTTCACACCACTGTTCACGCCACGGCGGGTGACCGCCTCACGCGGCCTGCCGGAGGTCCAGCCGCGCCCCGAACTCCCGCACCACCGGCTCGTCCCGATACGGCTCCAGCCGCTGCCGGAAGTCGTCCAGGTACTCGGCGCCGCGGTTGGACCGGACCGTCTCCAGCAGTTCGACCGCCTTCAGACCGGTGTGGCAGGCCCGTTCGATCTCGCGCTGCTGCACCTGCGCCGTGGCGAGCAGCACATAGCCGATGGCCCGCCTGCGCGCCCGCCCCGCGGGGTGCCCGGCCAGCGACTGCTCCGCGTACCGCGCCGCCGCCTCGGCCTGCCCGAGATCACGGTGACAGTGCGCCAACTCGTCCGCCAGATATGCCTCGTCGTAGTGCGCGATCCACGCCGGGTCGTCCCCCGAGTCCGCGTCGGCCGACTCCATGGCCGTGATCGCCCGCCCGGACGCCGCCTGCGCCGCCCGTACGTCGCCCAGCAGCGCGTGCCCGCGCGCCTCGGCCGCATGGAACATCGCCTCCGCGCGTGGGGTGACGCGGCCCCGCGCCCCCTCCTGGGCCGCCCGCGCCAACTGCGCGATCTCGCGCGGGTTTCCGAGCTGCGCG
Organism: Streptomyces sp. NPDC004752; assembly: GCF_053601275.1. NCBI lineage: Bacteria > Bacillati > Actinomycetota > Actinomycetes > Kitasatosporales > Streptomycetaceae > Streptomyces > Streptomyces sp. NPDC004752. The sequence continues at coordinate 964 of NZ_JBSGBN010000002.1, forward strand.
GCCAGATGGCTCATGGACGCGGCGAGCACATAGCCGCCGTATCCCCGGTCGCCCGCCGCCTGCGCCAGCCGCAGCGACTGGATGTAGTACCGCTGGGCCAGCCCGGGTTGGCCGGTGTCGATGGCCATGTACCCGGCGAGTTCGGTCAGTCGGGCCACCGCGGCGAACAGATCGCGGCCGACCGCCTCCCGGTAGGAGCCGGCCAGCAGCCCGGAGACGACGCTGTTGAGGTAGTGCACGACCACCGGGCGCACATGCCCGCTGCCGTACTGGTGGTCGAGGTCCACGAGCGCCTGGGTCATCGCGCGCACGGCCGCCACGTCCGACTGCCCCACGCGCGGGCCCGCCTGACGCGCCACCTGCGCGTCCGGCGCCGAGATCAGCCAGTCACGGCTCGGCTCGACCAGCGCGGACGCCGCGACCGACGAGCCGGACAGGAAGTCCCTGCGGCCCACATCGCTGCGCCACAGCTCGCAGACCTGCTCGATCGCCCCCAGCACCGTCGGCGAGAACTGGAGACCGACGCCCGAGGCCAGGTTCTTGCCGTTGGCCATCCCGATCTCGTCGATGGTGACCGTACGGCCCAGCTTGCGACCGAGCGCCTCCGCGATGATCGCCGGCGCGCGTCCGCGCGGCTGCTGTCCGCGCAGCCAACGGGCCACGGACGTCTTGTCGTAGCGCAGGTCGACGCCGTGCTCGGCGCCGCACATGTTGACCCGGCGGGCGAGCCCGGCGTTCGAGCACCCCGCCTCCTGGATGAGCGCCTGCAGCCGTTCGTTCGGCTGCCGCGCGACGAGAGACCTTGCGGCCATGGCATACCCCCTGCGAACCCATGGAGAGAGAAGATCCGGCCGTGCAGATCAATGCCCCGCTTCATGACGAAAATGCGGGACATGAGTGGATTACCGAAGTAAAGGCTGGTGCCGCCCCCCACGGGTGGCTACCCCGGTCACGCCCCACTTCCTCCCACGCGCCCCCATAGATGCGCCCATGCGCCCCAGTCGAGGAATCGATGCTCCGCCCCCGCGCGCGGTCCCGTCATCGCACGGGCCGTAACCCGAGGTGAGCGCGGGAGTTGAGTGGGGCGTGGAAGAGACGATCGCCGACACCGAAGCCGCCCAGATTCCGAAGCAGCGCGGGGTATCGCTGCTGGAGACCGCCGTTCGCTACGCCGAGGAGCGTCACTGGGACGTGTTCCCCGGCACCTGGCTGGAAGCCGCCGACGGGGAGCAGCACTGCTCCTGCAGCGACGCCATGTGCGCCGCCCCCGGCGCACACCCGGGGCGCGCGGACTGGGCGGCCCAGGCGACCGGGAGTGCGACCGTCGTCCGCCGGATGTGGCACAACCGGCCGAAGGCTTCGATCCTGCTGCCGACGGGACGTACCTTCGACGCGCTGTCCGTGCCGGAGTCCGCCGGGTTCCTGGCGCTGGCCCGGATGGAGCGGATGGAGCTGACGCTCGGGCCGGTGACGCGCACCCCGCACCGGCGGATGAACTTCTTCGTCCTGCCCGGCGCGGCCCTGAAACTGCCGGAACTGGTCCGCAGGCTGGGCTGGTCGATGGCGTCCCTCGATCTCGTCGCGCTGGGCGAGGGGGCGTACGTGGCCGCGCCGCCCACGCGGTTCGGGTCGCAGGGGGCCGTGCAGTGGGCCTGCCGACCGACTGCCGCGAACCGGTGGTTGCCGGATGCGGAGGAGCTGATCTCGGCGTTGGCGTACGCGTGCGGGAGGGATCGATAGCCGGTCGCCCCCTCGCCGTGTCCGGTTGAGGTTCTGTGGCGGGTACGGCACGGATCGGTAGCCGGTCTCGCCCCCTCGTCGTGCCTGGTTGAGGTTCTGTGGCGGGTACGGGACGGTGGGGGCTTGTCGCGCCGTTCCCCGCGCCCCCTTCGGGGCGCTGCTCCACCATAGGGTTGGCGTATGACGGAGGGAGCAGTGGTGGGGTCAGCCGCCGTGTGTGTGCGAGGGCTCTGGAAGCGGTTCGGGCAGCAGGTCGCCGTCGCCGGGATCGATCTGGAGCTGCCCGCCGGGAAGTTCATCGGCCTGGTGGGACCCAACGGTGCCGGGAAGACCACCACCCTGTCGATGGTGACCGGACTGCTCCGGCCCGACCAGGGCAGCGTCGAGGTGGTCGGCCACGACGTATGGCGGGACCCGGTGGCCGTCAAGGCCCGGATCGGGGTGCTGCCGGAGGGACTGCGGCTGTTCGAGCGGCTGTCGGGACGGGAACTGCTCGGCTACTCCGGGCGGTTGCGGGGCCTGCCCGGGGCCGAGGTGGACAAGCGGGCCACCCAACTGCTGGACGTACTCGATCTCGCCGGGGCCCAGCACAAGCTCGTCGTCGACTACTCCACCGGCATGCGCAAGAAGATCGGGCTCGCCGCGGCCCTCCTCCACAACCCCGAAGTCCTCTTCCTGGACGAGCCGTTCGAGGGCGTCGACCCGGTGTCCGCGCAGACCATCCGGGGCGTCCTGGAGCGGTACACGGCCTCCGGCGCCACCGTCGTCTTCTCCTCCCATGTCATGGAGCTGGTCGAGTCGCTGTGCGACTGGGTGGCCGTGCTGGCGGCGGGCCGCATCCGCGCGACCGGCCCGCTGCCCGAGGTGCGCGGGGAGCACACCACCCTCCAGGGGGCGTTCCTGGAACTGGTCGGCGCGCAGGGCCGCGACGCCGGGTCCGACCTGGACTGGCTGGGCGGCGGGGCCGCCCGATGACCGAGGTCACCGCCACCGTCGTACGGCTGAAACTGTCCCTGCTGCGCAACGGGCTCAGGCAGTCCGGCGGCCGGCGGGCCGCGTTCATCGCCTCGGCCGTCATCGCGCTCCTGTTCGCCGCGCTGCAACTGCTCGGCCTGCTCGCGCTGCGCGGGCACGCCCACGCCGACGCCGTCGCCGTACTGGGGACGGCTGTGCTGGCGCTGGGCTGGGCCGTGATGCCGCTGTTCTTCCCCAGCGGGGACGAGACGCTGGACCCGACCCGGCTGGTGATGCTGCCGCTGCGCCCGCGCCCGCTGGTGCGGGCCCTGCTGGCGGCCTCGCTGGTCGGCATCGGCCCGCTGTTCACCCTGCTCCTGCTGGCCGGCTGCGCCCTGTCGGTCGCGCGGGGCGCGGCCGCCTACCTCACCACCGTCGTCGCGGTCGTCCTCGGACTGCTGGTGTGCGTGGCCCTCGCCCGGGCCGTGGCCGCCGCCAACGTACGGCTGCTGACCAGCCGGAAGGGCCGCGATCTGGCGGTGCTCAGCGGGCTGGTCGTCGCGGTCGGCGCGCAACTGGTCAACTTCGGCGCGCAGCGGCTGGGATCGGGCGGGCTCGGGCAGCTGTCCCCGGCCGCGGAGGTGCTGCGCTGGCTGCCGCCCGCCTCGGCGGTGGGCGCGGTGCACGCGGTGAGCGAGCGGTCCTACGGCACGGCCGCCGCCCAACTGCTGCTGACCGCGGCGGCGTTGGCGCTGCTGGTCGCCGTGTGGGCGCGCAGCCTGACCCGGCTGATGACCGCGCCCGACGGCTCCACCCTTCAGGCCGCCGACAGCGGCGCCCGCGAGCGCTCCTCGACCGGGCTCGGGCGGCTGCTGCCCGCGGGCCGCACCGGTACGGTCATGGAGCGCTCCCTGCGCTACATCTGGCGCGATCCCAAGACCAAGGCGGCGTGGGTGACCTCGCTGGCCATCGGTCTGATCGTGCCGGTGTTCAACGCGTTGCAGGGCACGGGGTCGATCTACTTCGCGTGCTTCGCCGCCGGGATGCTCGGCATCCAGATGTACAACCAGTTCGGGCAGGACACGTCCGCGTTCTGGATGGTGGCCATGACCATCTCGTCCGGCCGGGACGCGTATGTCGAGTTGCGCGGGCGGGCGCTGGCGCTGCTGGTGATCACCGTGCCGTACGCCACCCTGGTGACCGTGCTGACCACGGCGATGCTGGGCGACTGGCCCCGGCTGCCGGAGGCGCTCGGGCTGTCCTTCGCGCTGCTCGGGGCGATGCTGGCGACCGGCGCGTGGACCTCGGCCCGCTTCCCGTACTCCATCCCGCAGGAGGGCTACAAGAACGTGGCGCCCGGGCAGGCCGGCCTCGCCTGGATCGCGATCTTCGGCGGCATGGTCTCGGCGGCGCTACTGTGCGCGCCCGTCATCGCCCTCACCATCTGGCTGAACGTGAGCGCGGGCGGCGACGCCTTCACCTGGCTGCTGCTCCCGGTCGGCGTCGCGTACGGCGCCGCGATCACCCTGCTGGGCCTGCGCCTGGCGGCCCCGCGAACGGCGGCCGCCCTGCCGGAAATACTGGCAGCGGTAAGCAAGGGCTGACGGCCCCCGCGGAAACGGCCCACCGTCGGCATCGCCCCCTCCCGACAGCCCGCCCCGGCCGGGGACCACCCCAGCACCAGACCCACCCCAGCACCAGACCCACCCCACACCGCGCGGCAACCCGCCCCATCAGGCCATCCCCCCACCCCTCGGCGTACGGGTCGGCCGAAGACCTCCGGGGCCAACTCACCATACGACCGCACCGCGTGTGTGCGGGCCGACGTACGACGGCGCGCGGCGGTCGGTCGGTCGGTGGAGCCGGGCGGACGGGAAGGCGTCCGGCCCTCACCCCGTGCGGACCGCGTCCAGGAACGGTTCGATCGCGGTGCGCCAGGCATCCGGCTGGTCGTAGTGGACGAAATGGCCGGCGTCGGCAACCTCCGCGTACTGGCCGTGGGGCAGGACCCGGACCATCTCCTGGGCCTCGGCGCGGCCCAGCTCGCCGTCGAGGCCGCGGACGACCAGGGCGGGGCAGGAGACCTGGGCCAACTCCTCCCAGTGCGCGTCGTAGACCCAGGTCTCGCGGGACTTCAGCATCCGCTCGGGCTCGAAGACGGGCCGCCAGCCGTCGGCGGACTCGTGCATGACCTCGGCGAAGAACGCGCCGCGTGCCGGGTTCGGGCGGTCCACCCAGGGGTCGTCCTCGCCGAACCACTTGCGCACATCGGCGAGGGTGGCGAAGGGCACCGGCCAGGACTTGAACCAGTCGACCCACTCGCGCTGCGAGGCCCCGCCGAGCGCGGAGGCCCGCATATCGCAGATGATCAGGGCGCGCACCAGGTCGGGACGCTTGGCGGCCAACTGCCAGGCGGTGAGCGCGCCCATGGCGTGGCCGATAAGCACGGCCGGGCCGAGACCGAGCTGCTCGATCGCCGCCTCGGCGTCCTCGATGTATGCCTCGCGGGTGTGGCCGATCGGCGGGGGCTTCTCGCTCTGGCCGTGGCCGCGCTGGTCGAGCGCGACGGCCCGATGGCGCTCGGAGAGCCAGCGGGCGGTGGCCGCCCAGTGCGAGGCACGACCCATCAGGCCATGCAGTAACAGCACCCCGGGCTCGCACTCCGGGTCCGTCTTGGGAGGGTCGGCAAATTCCCAGGCGGCCAGGCCCACGCCGCCCGCTCCCCTCACGTCGATACGCCGTGCCATGCGCTGGCACCCCCCTAGCTCCGCTCGGACCGTACCGCTGTCCTGCCGTCGTACCGCTGCGTTACGTAGATGCTGCTGAAGACTGCCGATGACTGCCGATGACTGCTGAAGATTGCTGAGGACTGCCGTAGCTTGTCGAAGATTATCGAATGCCTATTCGAAACTGCTGCCTCTGCGGGCAACACCCCTCATTCGAGTGACCCTCGGCGAGGAATGATCGTCGTCACCGAGGGGAGTTCTTACGCGGGAGGCGGGCCGCTCGGGGAAAACGGTCCGCGGGGATGACCTTGAGAGCTCGGGGCTCCGGGTCAGCACAGGGGAGGACAGGCCCCGGCGCCGCACGGCGCCGGGGCCCTCCCGCTGTCTGCGGCACATTCTCCCCACCCCCCAGCGGTCATATGCCTCTCGCGACAGCCTCGCACGGGAAGTCTCCGAGCGCTGCCATTCGGCGCACCGAATCCTGGATTCGGCACCATGCGCCCCGGCGCCCAACCGGCGCGCCGGTCACGGGAATCGACGCCGGACCGGAAGCCGCCCGGACGCCGTGCGCTCACCGCTTGGCGACGAACACATGGGAGGCCACATCCGCCTCCAGCTCGGCCGCCTCGCCGCTGCTGCCCACGAGCACACCGCCCGCCGACCCGGTCACGCTCACCACCGAACCGGGCTGCACGCCCGCCCGGCGCAGCGTGTACATCAACTGCGCGTCGGTCTGGATCGGCTCGCCGATGCGGCGGACGACGACCGTCTTGCCGTCCGCACCCGGATCGAGGTCCGCCAGCGACACCATGCCCTCGTCCAGGAACGGGTCGGCCCCGTCCTTCTCGCCCAGTTCCTCCAGGCCCGGGATGGGGTTGCCGTACGGCGACTCGGTCGGGTGGCGCAGCAGCTCCAGGACGCGGCGCTCCACCGCCTCGCTCATCACGTGCTCCCAGCGGCACGCCTCGGCGTGCACCTGCTCCCACTCCAGGCCGATCACGTCGACGAGCAGGCACTCCGCGAGCCGGTGCTTGCGCATCACGCGTGTGGCCAGCCGACGGCCCTCGTCCGTCAGCTCCAGGTGCCGGTCGCTCGCCACCGAGACCAGGCCGTCGCGCTCCATCCGCGCCACCGTCTGGCTCACCGTGGGCCCGCTCTGGTCCAGCCGCTCGGCGATACGGGCGCGCATCGGGACCACGCCTTCTTCCTCCAGTTCGAGGATGGTGCGGAGATACATCTCCGTGGTGTCGATCAGTCCGGACATACGTGCCCCTCGATTACCTGTGCCGGAAGCTCACCGCTCATCGGCGTGCGCTGGCCCTGGCCTCAATTCTGACGCATACCACCGACAACCGTGCCGCGCCGCCGCAACCACGGGGTGACGAGTGCGTGCCCTGCGCGCCCCTGAGCCGCCCCGCCCGTATTGACAGCACACTGGTCCAGACCGCACGGTGATCCGCGACACAGACGCTGCGAAGGGGCCCGTATGAGCGACGGCACATCGGCCGACCAGTTCTTCGACGCCGCCATCGGCCTGCTGCAACGGGTCCGTGACGAGGAGTCCACCCCGATCGCCGCCGCCGGCACGCTGCTCGCCGACACCGTCGAGGCCGGCGGTCGGCTGTTCGCCTTCGGCGCCGGTCACTCCTCCCTCGCCGCCCAGGACATCGTGTATCGCGCCGGCGGTCTCGCCCTGATGAACCTGCTCGCCGTCCCCGGAGCCGTCGGCGTCGACGTCGTCCCCGCCACCCTCGGCTCCGCCCTCGAACGCGTCGACGGTCTGGCCACCGCCGTCCTGGACGCCTCGCCCCTCCGGGCCGGCGACGCCCTCGTGATCATCTCGCTCTCCGGCCGTAACGCCCTCCCCGTGGAGATGGCGATGCACGCCCGCGCCCTGGGCATCAGGGTCATCGGCGTGACCTCGGTGGCGTACGCCTCGCAGACCTCCCCCCGGCACGCTTCCGGCACCTATCTCAAGGACCACTGCGATATCGTCCTCGACTCGAAGATCGCGGTCGGTGACGCGGAACTCACCCTCGACACCATCCCGGCCCCCTTCGCCCCCGCCTCCACGGTCGTCACCACCGCGCTGCTCCAGGCGGTGATGGCCACCACGGCACAGACCCTCGCCGCCCGCGGCACCGAACCGCCGCTGCTGCGCTCCGGAAACGTCGACGGCGGCCACGACTGGAACAACCGGATCATGAACGAATACCGGGACCGGATCTTCTACCACCACTGATCAGCCGATCTGAGACCGCCTACGAGCAGCGCCCCCAAGGGGGCGCGGGGAACTGCGCGACCAACCACCACGACGCCGCAGACGAACAACGGACCATGCCAGCCGGATACACGGCGGCCGGGGTACAAGACACACGGGCGAGGCGCGATCTCCAACAACCCGCCGCCCTACGGCCGACGCGACCCGCCACCGATGCGAAGCACCCGTCCCGGCCGGACAGCGCCCCAAAGGGGCGCGGGGAACTGCGCGACCAACCACCACGACGCCGCAGACGAACAACGGACCACGCCGGCCTCCAGCCGAGCGCTCAGCGATCCGGTGTGGTCGACTCCGCCAGATCCAGGGCCGTCGCGATACGGGCCGCCACGTCCTCCGCGTAGGTCGCGTCGCCGCGTTCGAAGCGGGCGCGGGCGGCGCCGCGCAGGAACGTCACGACGCCCAGCGTGCGCCCCCGGCTGCGCAGCACCGCGCACAGCGCGTGCACACTGTCCCCGGGCCACTGCCGGGCCAGCGCCCACTCGCGGGCCCGGTCCGCGGACATGCCGCCCGCGTCGGCCCGCACCGTCCCGGCCCGCTCGACGCACTGCACCGCGGGGTGGCCGTCCTCGTAGCGCACCGGCAGCCCGGCCGCGCCGGTGAGCAGGCTGGGCCCCGGCGCACCGGAAGGGGTCGCGGCGATCCGCACCAACCGCACCGGTGCCCGACCGGCCTCGGCCGACGGCGGACCCGCCACCCGGTCGATCAGCGCATGGTCGGCGAAACCGGCGAGCGCGAAGTCGAGATGGACGGTGGCCGCCTCCGCCGGGTCCTCGCACTCGGCCGCCGCACGGGCCGCCCGGTGCAGCTGATTGGTGCGGAAACGCAGCAGCGACGCCTCCTGCTCGCCCTGTTTGGCCTCGGTCACGTCCTGGAACAGCCAGCCGACCCCGAGCGGCACCGGCTCCTCCGCGAGCGGGGAGGCGAGCCGGAGGAAGCCGCTGCGCCAGCACCGCCGCTCCTCGCCCTCCGCGGTCCGCACCGCCACCCACATCTCGGCCGGAGCGGGCGGCGCCCCCTCGGCCAGCACATGGGTGAGCGCGCCCTCCAACTCCTCGACACCCTGGACGAGCAGTTCGCCCAGGGGCCGTCCGAGCGCGGACGTACGCCCGATGCCGAGCGCCCGCGCCGCGTGCGCGTTCACGACCGCGGGCCGCAGATCGGCGTCGACGAGCACGACCCCCCACGCCGCGTCCTCGAACAGCGCCTCGCTCAGTGCGATCGACCGCTCCAGGTCGATCTGCGCGTGCACCTCGCTGAAGGCGCAGTACACGCCGGCCGGCTTGCCGTCCGGTCCGCGCACCGCCGCGGACTGCGTCCGCACCAGGACGCGTCCGCCGTCCTTGGTGACCAGCGCGAACTCATGCACCTGCCGCCCGGGCGCGTGCATCGCGGACAGCAGTCGGCCCGCGACCTCCTCGGCGTCGGCGCTGCGCACCGCCCAGCCCGCGAACCCGTGCCGCCCCACGGCCTCGGCGGCGGTCCAGCCGAGGATCCGCTCCGCCTCCCGGTTCCAGTGGGTGACCACGCCGTCCGCGTCGAAGGCGCACAGCGCCGCGTCCATCCCGTCCAGCAGCGCGGCGAGGAGATCGGAGCCGCCCGGGTCCTCGGGGCCGGACGCGCCCGCGCCACCGTCCCGCTCGGGCTCGTCCGGCCCCAGTTCGTCGGTGGTCCCACTACGCCGGGAAGCACTCACCTGGACCCCCTGCAGGCTGCGTCCGCACACACGGCGCGGGTTCGTTCTCTGCCTTCATTCAACTCGAACGTGACTCAACACACACCGGGTTCCCGCAATATTGAGGGAATCGTTGTAGCGCAGGTCACCCCAGGGGTCGCAGACCGCCCTCGCGGGCCGCGAGCCGCGCGGCAGACGCCGCCGAAAACCCCTTGAACGCCCGCCGCCTCGTTCTTAGTGTGGCTCTTACGTGAAAGGAGGTGATCGGGTACATGAGTGAAACCCGGACGCGCGAGGTGGCTGCGGGCTAGCGGCCTGCCACCACACCCTGTGCGGTGCCGGACCAGCGTGTGCAATCAGCACGCAGCCGGCCTAATCCAACGCAGTCACCCGACCCGCAGGCTCGCCGGTACGTCCGGCCGGCTCCTTCGCCACCCGGCGCAGGACCCGAGCCCGCGGGTCGTCTGCGGTCAAGGGCTGAGCCGTTCCAGTCGCCAGGTGCCGTCCGCCTCGGCGACGTAGCGCAGTCGGTCGTGCAGCCGGTTCTCACGGCCCTGCCAGAACTCGACGGTGCGCGGGGCGATGCGGAAGCCGCCCCAGTGCGGCGGCACCGGCACCTGCTCCCCCTCCGGATAGCGGGCGGCCAGCTCGGCGTACGACGCCTCAAGACCGTCCCGGGACGGGATCACCGACGACTGGGCACTGGCCCAGGCGCCGAGCTGGGAGCCGTGCGGGCGGGTACGGAAGTAGGCGGCGGTCTCGTCGCGGCCGGTGCGCCGGGCGGTGCCCGTGACGACGATCTGGCGGGCGATCGGGTGCCAGGGGAAGACCAGGGACACATGCGGGTTGCCGGCCAGCTCGCGGGCCTTGCGGGAGTCGTAGTTGGTGTAGAAGACAAAGCCCCGCTCGTCGTACTGCTTCAGCAGGACCGTACGGGAGCTGGGGCGGCCCTCGGCGTCCGCCGTGGCGACGACCATCGCGTTCGGCTCGTAGAGCGTGCCGTGCGCCGCGGCCAGCGCGGCATGCTCGAACCAGCGGGCGAACTGGTCCATCGGGTGCGCGGCCAGGTCGGCCTCGTCGAGACCTTCCACCCGATAGTGCTTGCGCATGGCGGCGGGATCGAGGATATCGGGGATATCGGGGAGGGGGTCGCGGTCGGTCACACGGTCATCCTGCCGTATACGTGTACGCACTTGTGTGGCACGGAGTGCCGCGAACACTCCCCAACGCTGGCACTCGGGGTTATGGTGCTGGTGCCCGGGCGGTCGGGTGCGCATCGGCCGGCCGGGGCATCACCGGGGTGACCGCCCGGACCGCGAGTCCTGAGAGCGACCGTGGAACCGTGGTGGTATCCGCGTCCCAGCCCGTGCCGTACACACCACGAGGAGCCGCCCCCATGTCCGATTTCGTACCCGGGCTCGAAGGAGTCGTCGCGTTCGAGACGGAGATCGCCGAGCCGGACAAGGAAGGCGGCGCCCTGCGGTACCGGGGCGTCGACATCGAGGAACTGGTGGGGCACGTCTCGTTCGGGAACGTGTGGGGTCTGCTCGTGGACGGCGCCTTCAACCCCGGCCTGCCGCCCGCCGAGCCGTTCCCGATCCCCGTGCACTCCGGTGACATCCGGGTCGACGTGCAGTCGGCGCTCGCCATGCTCGCCCCGGTGTGGGGGCTGAAACCGCTGCTCGACATCGACGAGGAGCAGGCCCGCGACGACCTCGCCCGGGCGGCGGTGATGGCCCTGTCCTACGTCGCCCAGTCGGCGCGCGGCCAGACGCTGCCGATGGTGCCGCAGCGGGAGATCGACAAGGCGCAGACGATCGTCGAGCGGTTCATGATCCGCTGGCGCGGCGAGCCGGACCCTAAGCATGTCGCGGCCGTCGACGCCTACTGGACCTCCGCCGCCGAGCACGGCATGAACGCCTCCACCTTCACCGCCCGCGTCATCGCCTCCACCGGCGCCGACGTGGCCGCCGCGCTGTCCGGCGCGGTGGGCGCCATGTCGGGTCCGCTGCACGGGGGCGCCCCTTCCCGCGTTCTCGGGATGATCGAGGAGATCGAGCGGACCGGCGACGCGGAGGCGTATGTCAAGCAGGCCCTGGACCGGGGCGAGCGGCTGATGGGCTTCGGGCACCGGGTGTACCGGGCCGAGGACCCCCGCGCGAGGGTGCTGCGGCGCACCGCCCGCGAGCTGGGCGCACCGCGCTACGAGATCGCGGAGGCGCTGGAGAAGGCGGCCCTGGAGGAACTGCACAACCGCCGCCCGGACCGGGTCCTCGCCACGAACGTCGAGTTCTGGGCGGCGATCATGCTGGACTTCGCCGAGGTTCCCGCGCAGATGTTCACGTCGATGTTCACCTGCGCCCGGACCGCGGGATGGTCGGCGCACATCCTGGAGCAGAAGCGGACGGGGCGCCTGGTGCGGCCCTCGGCCCGGTATGTGGGACCCGGACCGCGCAGCCCCCGGGACGTCGCGGGGTACGTCGCGAGGTAGCCGGACATCGCCGCTGCACCGCTGCTTTTCGCCGCTTGTCACGCCATCACGGCATCACGCCGGGGTCAGCAGGTTCCCGTGGTGGCGCCGGGCGGCCCGCGGGTGGGCGCGCAGCATGCCCTTCAGCTCGTTGTGGCCGTAGCCGGCGTGCAGCGGGTTGTCCGGGCCGTCGGTGATGCCGGGGGCCGCGTCCGCGTAGGGGAACGGCAGCGGCGCCACGCGCGCGTCGAGCCGCGGGTTGTGGAAGAACGGGACGCAGAAGCGCTCAGTGGCGCCGCGCGGAGCGACGACCCGAGGGCCGGTGGCCCGGTGGCTGGTGGCCTGGTGGCTGGTGGCCTGGTGGCTGGTGGCCCCATGGCCGGGGGCGATCAGATAGCCGTCGGTCGCCGCCTCCAGCAGTTCGCCGAGCGTGACCACGAAGGCGCCGTCCAGCGGCGGCGCGTCGGGTAAGTCGGGTACGTCGGGTAAACGGCCGTCCCGCCGGTGCGCCCGGAGTCCGTCGGCGGTGTCGTGGAGCACCAGCGTCAGAAAGCCGCGGTCCTTGTGCACTCCGACGCCCTGGTGCGCAGCGACTCCCTGGTGGGTGCCGTCGCTCCGGTGGGTGCCGTCGTCCGCGCCGCCGGCGCGACGCACCAGCTTGAGGCGCGGGTGGGCGTGGTCGCCGAAGACGGGGTCGTAGAAGTCGGCGGGGGCGCCGATGGCGGTGAGCAGTTCGTGCAGCAGCCGCCGGGCCAGGCCGCTGAGCCGGTCGATCCAGGCGAGGGCCGCGGTGCGCAGTTCGGGCAGGGCGGCGGGCCACTGGTTGGGGCCTTCGAGCCACCAGTACGCGGGCTCGCCCGGGCCGGGGGTGCGGGCGGGACGTTCGGGGCCTATGTCGAACTGGTCGCGCCGGTCGCGGGCGCCGCGGGTGCGCTCGTCGGCGGTGCGGGTGTAGCCGCGGAAGTGGGGCGAGTTGATGTTGTCCAGGGCGAGCCGGTCGGCCTCGGGGAGGGCGAAGAAGGCCCGCGCCGCGGTGAGCAGCGCGTCCCGCTCCGCCCGTGGCACGCCGTGCCCGATGAGCTGGAAGGAGCCGATGTCGTGGGCGGCGCTGTGCAGTTGGGCGCGCAGCAGGGTACGGGCCTGGGGGCCGCGGTCGGCGGCCGACAGGTCGATGATGGGCAGTCGGTCGTACGACGGGATCGTCGCGGTGTGCGACAGGGAGTGCGTCATAAAGGTGCGTCCGCGGTGGGGTACGGGCCCAGGCAGCCGTCATGGACGGGCGGGGCCGCGGCTGCCTCGGCGGGAAGAGGAAGGCCGAACGAGCGATAAGGGCGGGCGGGTCAGGCGGTGCTCCGACAGGCCATGCTCGTGACGCGCACGAAGTCCACATGACGACGCCGAACGAGCATCGGAAGCATGCGTCAAGGGTAACGCCCACCCGCGACATCCCCGCGGTCGTGTCCTGTACGCGGTCCTCAGTGGTTTTCCACAACCCCTCACTCACGTGCAGCCGTTTCACTACTCTCGGTGACCATGAAGTCGCCAGCCTTCATGATCAGTCCGGTGGCAGTTCCCGTTCCGAGTTTGCCTTGCCGCGGGCCGCATGAGTGCGTACCGCGCCCATGCTGGCCGCGATGACCAGGGCGATGGCCAGGGACTGGGTCAAGGACAGGGACTGGTCGAGGATCAGGAAGCCCGCGGTGGCGGCGATGGCCGGTTCCAGGCTCATCAGGATGGCGAAGGTGGAGGCGGGCAGGCGGCGGAGGGCGAGGAGTTCGAGGGTGTAGGGCAGGACGGAGGAGAGCACCGCCACCGCCGAGCCCAGCGCCACGGTGGTCGGGTTCAGGAGCCTGCTGCCCGATTCGGCGATCCCGAGCGGCAGGAACAGCAGTGCCGCCACCGCCATGGCCAGCGCCAGCCCGTCGGCCTGCGGGAAGCGGCGCCCGGTACGGGCACTGAAGACTATGTATGTTGCCCACATCGCCCCCGCGCCCAGCGCAAAGGCGACGCCCACCGGGTCGAGGTCGGTGAAGCCCCCGCCGCCCAGCAGAAAGACACCGGCCAGCGCGAGGGCCGCCCAGACGGCGTTGACCGCCCGGCGGGAGGCCAGCACCGACAGCGCCAGCGGGCCCAGTACCTCCATCGTGACCGCGGCGCCCAGCGGGATACGGTCGGCCGCCTGGTAGAACAGGCCGTTCATCGCGGCCATCGTGATACCGAAGACGATCACCGTGCCCCAGTCGGTGCGCGAGTGGCCGCGCAGCCGGGGTCGGCACACCAGGAGCAGGACCACGGCCGCCGCGAACAGCCGCAGCGTCACCACGCCGAGGGCGCCCGCGCGCGGCATCAGGGTCACGGCTACCGCCGCGCCGAACTGGACCGAGATGCCGCCGGCCAGGACGAGCCCGATTGGCCCGAACCCACCGAACCGGCGCGGTGCGGCACCCTGCGCGGGTGCGGGCGCGGTCCCGGACGGGGCGGTGTTCGAGACGGGGGACGACGTGGAGGGGCTGCGGGTGGTCACGGGCGGTCCAGGGGATCGATCAGGAGGCGTACATCATGATGTACTTTCGAGTCCAGAGTAATTGACCCCCGTCAGGGGTGTGAACCCCTTACGCCACTGTCCTGGATGCTGAGACGATGAGACGAGCCGTGGTCGTCGGCCCCCGGCGTCACCGGCTTCACCGGCTTCACCGGCTTCGCCCAGTGCCGCCGACTTCATCCACTGCCGCCGTTCTCATCCACTGCCGCCCTGCTCATCCAGCGCCGCCGCCAGCACCTCCGCCAGGTGCCGTCCCCGGACCTCGCCCAGTTGCTCCAGCTGGGTGCGGCAGGAGAAGCCGTCCGCCAGGATCACCGTCCCCTCGGCGGCCTTGCGCACGGAGGGCAGCAGCTGTTCCTCCGCGCAGTCCACGGAGACCTGGTAGTGGCCCTTCTCGAAGCCGAAGTTGCCCGCCAGTCCGCAGCAGCCGCCGCTGAGGTCGCCGGTCAGGCCCGCGGCCTCGCGCAACCGCCGCTCGGCCGCGTCGCCGAGGACCGCGTGCTGGTGGCAGTGGGTCTGACCGGCCACGGGCCGGTCCACCGCGGGCGGGGTCCAGTCGGGCGCGTACCGCTCCAGTGCCTCGGCGAAGGTGACGACCGCCGAGGCCAGGCGGGCGGCGCGGGGGTCGTCGTGGAGCAGTTCGGGCAGGTCGGTGCGGAGGGCGGCGGCACAGCTGGGTTCCAGGACGACGACGGGGACCGCCGCCCGCAGCACGGGCTCCATCAGGTCGAGGGTGCGGCGCAGTACGGAGCGGGCCCGGTCGAGCTGGCCCGTGGAGACATAGGTCAGCCCGCAGCAGACCCGGCCGCGGCCCCGGAGGATCGCGAGCGGGTTCAGGGTGGCCGACCTGCCGCCGCCCACCGGGGGCGCCGCCAAGTGCAGGGTCGGCGGGAGGGCGACACGAAGTCCGGCGGCCTCCAGCACGCGTACGGCCGCCCGCCCCACCGAGGGCGAGAAGTGCTCGGTGAAGGTGTCCGGCCACAGCACGACGAGGTCTCCGCCGTCCGTTGCCGGGGCCTGCTCGGCTCCGCCATCCGCCGGGGTCTGCTCCGCTCCACCCTCCGCCGCAGCCCGCTCAACTCCACCGTCCGCCAGGGTCTGCGCGTGCCGTCGCCACCAGCGGCCGAACGGCTCCTCGGCCAGCCGCGGCAGGTCCCGCTCGGGTGCGATCCCGGCCGCCCGCTTCGCCAGGCGCGCAAGCGGCGGTACGGCGGTGAGCGCGTTGACCGCGGACGCGGTGCGGGTGCGCGCCACCCAGCGCAGCCACACCGGCAGTCGGCCCATCGTGTAGTGGGCCACCGGGCGCCGCCGCCCCGCGTAGTGGTGGTGCAGGAACTCGGCCTTGTAGGTGGCCATATCGACCTCGACCGGGCAGTCGGAGCGGCAGCCCTTGCAGGACAGGCACAGGTCCAGCGCGTCCCGTACCTCGGTCGAGCGCCAGCCGTCCGTCACCAGTTCGCCGGCGAGCATCTCGTGCAGCAGCCGGGCACGCCCGCGCGTGGAGTGCGCCTCCTCGCCGGTCACCCGGAAGGAGGGGCACATGACGGAGGAGCCGGCCGCCGTCGTCGTACGGCACTTGGCGACACCGACGCAGCGGCGGACCGCCGCGGAGAAGTCGCCGCCGTCGCCGGGGTAGCCGAAGGCGACCGGGACGGGTTCGCGGGGCAGGACGGCGAAGCGGAGGTTCGCGTCGAGGGGGGCGGGGCGGACCAGTATGCCGGGGTTGAGCAGGCCGTCGGGGTCCCATATGGCCTTGACCTGCTCGAAGAGGTCGACGAGCCGCGGGCCGTACATCTTCGGGAGGAGTTCGGCCCGCGCCTGACCGTCCCCGTGCTCCCCGGACAGCGAGCCGCCGTGCGCCACCACCAGGTCGGCGATCTCCTCGGAGAACCGCCTGAAGCGGCCGATGCCGGCCTCGGTCAGCAGGTCGAAGTCGATACGGACATGGATACAGCCGTCCCCGAAGTGCCCGTAGGGCGTGCCGCGCAGCCCGTGCGCGGCCAGCAGCGCGCGGAAGTCCCGCAGATACGCGCCGAGCCGGGCGGGCGGCACCGCGCAGTCCTCCCAGCCGGGCCATGCCTCCGCGCCTGCCCCGGCGATCCGGGTCGCCGTGCCGCTCGCGTCCTCCCGAATCCGCCACAGGGTCCGTCGGCCGCCGGGGTCGGTGACGACCAGCGCGTCGACGACGTCGGCGGCGCGGACGATCTCCTCGGCACGCGCGCGTGCCTGCGCCGCCGACTCCCCGCCGGTCTCCACGAACAGCCAGGCCCCGCCCCGGGGCAGCCCGGCCGCCGACGGCACCAGGTCGGCCGCCATGCCCTCGACGGTGAGCGGCCGGTACGGCAGCAGCCCCGCGGCGGCGTCGGCGGCGGCGCTCTCGTCGGGGTAGCCGAGCACGGCCAGGGCACGCGCGCGTGGGTCCTCAACAAGGCGTACGACCGCCTGGGTCAGTACGCCCAGCGTGCCCTCCGAGCCGCAGAAGGAGCGGGCGACGTCGGCGCCTCGCTCGGGCAGCAGCGCGTCCAGCGCGTACCCGGAGATACGGCGGGGCAGCTCGGGAAAGCCGGTGCGCAGCAACGCCAACTCGCCCGCCACGAGGGCGCGCAGTCCCGTCGGGGCGCCCGCCCAGTCCGGTCCCGGCCGCAGCCGGTCACCGCGCGCGGTGACGACGTCCAGTTCGCGGACGTTGTCCGCCGTGGTCCCCCAGGCCACCGAGTGCGCGCCGCAGGAGTTGTTGCCGATCATCCCGCCGAGCGTGCACCGGCCGTGGGTGGCCGGGTCCGGCCCGAAACGCAGGCCGTGCGGCGCCGTGGCCTCCTGGAGCCGGTCGAGGACCAGGCCCGGCTGGACGACGGCGGTGCGCGCGCCGGGGTCGATCTCCAGGACCCGGTTCATGTGCCGGGTGAAGTCCAGCACCACGCCGGTGCCGGTCGCCTGCCCCGCGATCGACGTACCGCCGCCGCGGGCCACCACCGGCACGCCGCGCGCCCGGCACACGTCGAGGACCGCGGCGACGTCGTCGGCGTCCCGCGGGGCCACCACCCCGAGCGGGACGCGCCGGTAGTTGGACGCGTCCATGGTCGTCAGCGCCCGGGACGTGATGTCGAAGGCGACCTCGCCCCGGACGGCCCCGCGCAGTTCGGCCGCAAGATCCGTCATACGTCCAGCAAACCAGCCGGACGGCTAGGGGGCACGGGTGTCAGCGCGGGGGCGTATGGGCGCCAGCCCGCGGGGGCGCACGGGGGTCAGCACGCGAGAGCGCGTCACCCGAAAGCCGTCTCAGCCGACGGACCAGGTTTCGCCAGGGTTTCCTCCACGGCTAACCTCACCTCGTGGCTGAGATCCAGATTCCTGCTGACATCAAGCCCGCGGACGGTCGGTTCGGCGCGGGTCCCTCCAAGGTCCGGGTGGAGGCGCTGGACGCGCTGGCCGCCACCGGGACGTCCCTCCTGGGCACCTCCCATCGCCAGGCCCCGGTGAAGAACCTGGTCGGCCAGGTGCGCGAGGGCATCAACGCCCTCTTCTCGCTCCCGGACGGCTACGAGGTCGTCCTCGGCAACGGCGGCTCCACCGCGTTCTGGGACATCGCCACCCACGGGCTGATCGACAACAAGTCGCAGCACCTCACGTTCGGCGAGTTCTCGTCCAAGTTCGCCAAGGCCGCCAAGCTGGCGCCGTGGCTGGCCGAGCCCACGGTCATCGGCACCGACCCCGGCACCCACCCGGACCCGCGGGCCGAGGCGGGCGTCGACGTCTACGCCTTCACGCACAACGAGACCTCGACCGGTGTCGCCATGCCGATCAAGCGGGTGGCCGGCGCCGACGAGGGCGCACTGGTGCTGGTGGACGCGACCAGCGGCGCCGGCGGCCTCCCGGTCGACGTCGCCGAGACGGACGTCTACTACTTCGCCCCGCAGAAGTCCTTCGCCTCCGACGGCGGCCTGTGGATCGGCGTCTTCTCCCCGGCCGCGATCGAGCGCGCCGAGCGGATCCACGCGGGCGGCCGGCACATCCCCGAGTTCTTCTCGCTCCCCACGGCGATCGACAACTCGCGCAAGAACCAGACGTACAACACCCCGGCGCTGGCCACCCTCTTCCTGCTCAACCAGCAGCTGGAGTGGATCAACGGCCAGGGCGGCCTCGCCTGGTCCGCGGCCCGCACCAAGGACTCCTCGACCCGCCTGTACTCCTGGGCGGAGGAGTCCAAGTACGCCACCCCGTTCGTCTCCGACCCGGCCAAGCGGTCCCAGGTCGTCGGCACGATCGACTTCGCCGACGAGATCGACGCGGCGGCCGTCGCCAAGGTGCTGCGCGCCAACGGCATCGTCGACACCGAGCCGTACCGCAAGCTGGGCCGCAACCAGCTGCGCATCGCGATGTTCCCGGCCGTCGACCCGGCGGACGTCGAGGCGCTGACCCACTGCGTGGACTACGTGATCGAGAAACTCTGACCTACCGGCTACGACAGCGAAGGGCGCCCAGCGGCGTACGTGCCGCGGGGCGCCCTTCGTCGTTGCGCGCGATCGTGCGATGCCTACGCGAACTGGCGGAGGAATGCCTGCCAGCCCTCGCGGGAGACGGTGAGGAGCGGGCCGTGCTGCCGCTTGCTGTCGCGAACGGCCCGACCACCGGGAGCCGTGTCGGCGACCTCTACGCAGTTACTCTGAGCTCCTGAGTACGACGACTTCCGGAAGGGGCTAACGACCTCGGTCACGATGTGCCTTCCTTTCGGATACGACAGTGAAGGGCGCCCTTCGTTGTTGCGTGCGACGCCTACGCGAACTGGCGGAGGAATGCCTGCCAGCCCTCGCGGGAGACGGTGAGGAGCGGGCCGTGCTGCTGCTTGCTGTCGCGAACGGCCCGACCACCGGGAGCGGTGTCGGCGACCTCGACGCAGTTGTTCTCCTGGCCCGAGTACGACGACTTCCGGAAGGGGCTAACGACCTCGGTCACGATTTGTCTTCCTTCAAGCTCCGCAGTATGCCCCGGATGAGCTTCGCGCTCGCGTCCGGCGCCAACGCCGACGATCGTAGTAGGTCGAACGCATTGGCGTAAGCGGCAAGGTCCTCGGCCCCTTCAAGGACGGACGTGCCGCGCAAGTTGTCCATGGTGACCGCTTCGACCGTTGGCTCCTCATCGAAGCTGAAGGAGGAGAAGGCGGAGGTGTAACCGACCAGGACGCCCACACTGAACGGCAGCACCTGCACAGTGACGTTCTTCCGCTTTCCGCTCTCAAGGATCGCGGACAACTGTTCCCGATGGATCTCGACGCTCACCAAAGGGTGCGCGAAGACCGCCTCCGAAAGGATGGCCGTATACGACGTCCCGCCCTCTTCGATCTTCGCCTGCCTCCCCACACGCACCTTCACCAACTCGGCGACCCGTTCCGGTTCGATGTAGTGGGGGCCGCCGACGATAGCCGCCTCTGCATAGGCCGGAGTTTGCAGGAGCCCCGGCACCATGACCGGCTGCCACTCGCGGATATAGGTCGCGTCGTCCTCCAACGCGATGTGATCCACGTAGTCCGGCCGAAGGTGCTCCGCATGTTCGAGCCACCAGCCCCGGTTCTTGGAGTGCTTGGCCAACTCCTCCAGCTTGAGCCGCACTTCCGGGTCCGTGATGCCGTACGCCTCCAGCAGCAGCCGTACCTCGATGACGCGCGCAGTGACGTGTCCGCTCTCAAGGCGGCTGATTCTGGCCTGGCTTGCCGCGATGACCTCGGCGGCCTGCGGCTGATCGAACTTGGCGCCCAGTCGGTACTGCTTGAGCGCCAGACCGAGCCGCCTGCTGCGCACCGTCGGCCGTCCACCTGCGGGCATGGGCCCTCCCCTCTCCAGCGGCAACGATGCCACACAGGCCGTCACCTCTGAGAGCTCATCACTCGATCGAGTGGATGACTGCATGCATTCACTTGAGCGGGTTGTGCGTACGCCGAATACAGCCCTAGCTTCCTGAAGGCGCCACAACGGAGCGCATCTTGACGACGACGACCCGTCAGGAGGTACGGCACCGCCATGCCCGAAACCGAAACCTTCCACATCCCCAAGCGCAGACACCATGTGTCAACCGCCCGCCAACGCATCCGCAAGACCCTCGCGGACTGGGGGATCACGGGTGAACTCGCCGACGCCGTCGTCCTGTCGGCGAACGAACTCGTCACCAACTCCGTGACCCACTGCCGGACTTCCTACGCCCAGGTCGAGGTCGCGCTCACCCTTGAGGGTCCGGTGTTGACGCTGGAGGTCTCGGACCCCGACCGGGACCGGCTCCCCCGGCCCCACGACTCCGGTCCGGACGAGGAGAGCGGGCGCGGGCTCGCGCTCGTGGCGGGGCTGGCCGAGGACTGGGGGCACCGCCAAGAGCAGCACACGAAGTGCGTGTGGGCCCGGTTCACGGTCGTGGAAAGGCTGGAGGACGCTCATGTTCCAGCGGGTTTATGACGCGCTCGCCCGCCTCCTCGGCCGACCGTGCTCCCCCGGCCCCAGGACCGACGACCTGGACCTCGCGCGAGAGGTCAGAACGCCGGACCCCTACGTGTGGCCGGACGTGCCCTGGTGCCAGTGACAGGTTCGCCGCAGCGCGCCGGATCCGAACTCCCGTGCCCGTTGGGCGCGTAGTCAGTCGCGGCGCCGCAGTCGTCGCAGCCAGAGCAGGGCCGCGGCGGCCAGCGCGACGACGACGGCGACCTTCAGACCGGAACCGGCACTCATGCCGCCGGCCGCGGCGTTTCCGTTCCCGGTGGACGGGGTGGCGGAACCCCCGTCGGTCCCGGGCGCGTCCTCGGCCGTCACCGAACTCCCCTCGCCCTCACTGCCGTACAGGAGCTTGGTGCCGTCGGCGGAGTAGGTCACGGACTCCCCCTGGCGCTGCAACGGCACATTGAGCCGCTCCCTGCGCCGGATGTCGCCGCCGTTCCAGTCGTACAGGATCCCGCCGAAGTAGCCGCGCACCGCGAGCTGCCGGCCGTCCGGCGAGAAGGCGGCGTCGGTGGCCCACAGGTCGACGGGCGCGACCGGCTTGAAGACGTTGGTGCCGGACGCCGACAGCTGAGCGGGCCCCTCGTACAGGTGCCCGCCGTCCTCCTTCTTGTCGATGATGTACAGCCGGCCCGTCTTGGGGTGCACGACCAGCGACTCCGCGTTCCGGGCGCCGTCCGCGTACTTCACCACGTACTGCGTCGCGCGGACCGTCCGGTCCTTCAGCGTCTCCGGCTCGGGCAGCCGGTAGATCCAGACGTACGGCCACGAGCCGTCGAGGTTGTCGCCGATGTCACCGACGTAGATCTGGTTGCCGGGCCCGATGGAGATCGCCTCGACGTCGCGCGGGGAGCCGACACCGCTCAGGGTCACCGTGGCGACGGTCTTGCCCGTGGCGCCGTCCACGGCATACAGGTACGGCCCGTCGTCGCTGTCGTTGTGCGTCCAGTAGATGCCCGGGTGGAGGCGGGAGGCGGCGAGGCCGCTGGACTCGGTGATCCGCGGGTCCCCGATCGTGAACCCCCCGTCACCGTCGGCCGCGGCGGCGGGCGGCACGGCGAGGGCACCCAGGAGCAGGGCCCCGGCGAAGAGGGCCAACGATCGACGCATACCCCAAGATTGCCATCCCGCCCCGCGGTCGGCCCGACCTGGTGGGCTTCCCCGACGTGGTGGGCCTCACATCCCGCCGACCGCCGCGATCGACCATCATGACCGGATGCTCAGGTTCATGCCCGTCGGTGATTCCATGACCATCGGAAGCACGGGCGACCACACATGGCGTTACCGGCTCTGGCAGCACCTGTGCGCGACGTACGGCGGCCCCTTCACCCTCGTCGGCCCGCGGGAGACGCTCTACGACAAGGTCGCGGACGCGCCGACCTCCCACGCCTACGCCGACCCCGACTTCCCCCGCGGCCACCTGGCCGGCTGGGGCGAGGGCTGGCTGCACATGGCTCCGCTGATCGGCGAGGCGATGCGCAAGCGGCGGCCGGACGTGCTGCTGGTCTCGCTGGGCCTGATAGACCTCGGCTTCTACACGGACGCCGAGCAGACGGCCCGCAACGCCCGCGCCTTCGTCACCGCCGCCCGCGAGGCCGACCCGGCCGTCCACATGGTGCTGCTCCCGGTCATACCCAACATCCGCGCCGCCACGGACCCGCTCTTCGCCGACCAGGTGGCCCGGTTCAACGAACTGCTGGCGAAGGCGGTGGCAGACCTGGACGAGTCGTCCTCACCCCTCCTGCTGGCCTCGATACCGGAGCCGTACGACATCCACACGGACACCTACGACGGCACCCACCCGAACCCGAGCGGCGAGCACAAACTGGCGGGGGCGTTCGCGGGGGCGATGTGGGAGGGATGGGGCCTCGGCCGCCCGTACGCAAGCGGACCGAGCTGACCGAATCCGGGCGGTTCCTGACCGTGGTGCCTATCGTTGTACCGCGCGGCTGCCCTCGTCCATGGGGGAGCCGGGGAGGAGCGCCACGATGACCGTCCTTCAAGACAGGATCGAGATGGCCGACGCCGACGCCAACACCGAGCGTTTGGACGAGTGGTTCGAACGCCTTGAGCGGATGCCCGTCCCCGAAGGATTCAGGGTCGAAATCGTCGGGGGCAACGTCTACATGTCGCCACAGCGGAACGTGCACTGGGAGATCATTCGCTGGATCCTCCTGTCGTTCGTGGAACGGTTCGGGACGAAGGTGCGGGTGTTCTCGGACGTCCGGATCGACTTCCCCGGCCGCGAGAACGGCTTCTGCCCGGACATCGCCAAGCTCAGCGACGCGGCGAAGAAGGACGAGAACGGGCGCTGGCGCTACCAGGACGTCGAGTTCATCGCCGAGGTCATCTCCGAGGGCACGGCCCACAACGACTACGGCCCCAAGAAGACCGCGTACGCCGTGGCCGAAGTCCCCGTCTACGTCATCGCCGACCCGTACCAGGGGCGGTGCCACGTCTACACCGACCCCAAGGACGGCGACTACGCCGTGCAGACGATGGTGGGCTTCGGCACCGACATCGACCTGGCCGGGACGGTGGTCGACCTCATCCTCAAGACGGACGAGTTCCCGCGGGACTAGCTTCGACGGACGGTGGGCCCCGAGGTGGGCCGCACCCGCGTCCCGGAGCCGGGTTCCGGCGATCCGGTCGTATCCATGTCATCCATGCGCTTGCATAGAGCGCACTCCAAGTCGTTGGCTGGGTGACCATGAAGTACACGCAGCTCGGACGCACGGGACTCAAGGTCAGCCGACTCGTCCTCGGCACCATGAACTTCGGACCTCAGACCGACGAAACCACCAGTCACGCGATCATGGACGCGGCGCTGGACGCGGGCATCAACTTCGTAGACACCGCGAATGTCTACGGGTGGGGTGAGAACAAGGGCCGTACCGAGGAGATCATCGGGAACTGGTTCGCGAAGGGCGGCGAGCGGCGCGACAAGGTGGTGCTCGCCACCAAGGTGTACGGCAACATGGCCGGGGACGGCGACGCCTGGCCCAACCACGACAAGCTCTCCGCGCTGAACATCCGGCGGGCGGTGGACGCCAGCCTCAAGCGGTTGCAGACCGACTACATCGACCTGTACCAGTTCCACCACATCGACCGCAGCACCCCCTTCGAGGAGATCTGGCAGGCGATCGACGTCCTCGTCCAGCAGGGCAAGATCCTCTACGTCGGGTCCAGCAACTTCCCCGGCTACAAGATCGCCCAGGCCAATGAGATCGCCGCACGGCGGGGCGGGACCATCGGCCTGGTCAGCGAGCAGTGCCTGTACAACCTCGCCGAGCGCCGCACCGAGATGGAGGTCATCCCGGCCGCGCAGGAATACGGTCTGGGCGTCATCCCGTGGTCGCCGCTGCACGGCGGGCTGCTCGGCGGTGTGCTCAAGAAGCAGGTGGAGGGCGGCAGGCGCGCCTCGGGGCGGGCTGCCGACTCCCTCGCCAACACCGCCGTCCGCGCCCAGATCCAGGCGTACGAGGACCTGCTCGACAAGCACGGCGTCGACCCGGGCGAGACCGCTCTGGCCTGGCTGCTGACCCGGCCCGGCGTGACCGGCCCGATCGTCGGCCCGCGCACCGCCGAGCAGTTGGAGTCGGCGCTGCGGGCCGTGGAGTTGGAGCTGTCGCAGGAGCTGCTGGACGGGCTCGACGAGATCTTCCCGGGCCCGGGCCCCAGCCCGGAGGCATTCGCCTGGTAGCGGTCCCGAGGGCTCCGGTAACCGTCCGCGCAGGCTTCGGCAGGCGACCCGGAGCCTGCGGCGGGCGTCCGTCCCCCGCGACATGCGTAGCCGGACACGGCAGGAAGCCGGGGCGGGACAGGAAGCCGGTGGAAGCCGGTGGAGGAACGGCGGGCGGCGGCACGCGGTCGGTCGTATCGCGTGGTCGGCCGCACCGCCGTCGCGGTCCAGGCAACGAGCTACCGGCCGACCGCCGCCGCCAGCGCCACCACGACGAACATCAGCACAAGCGCACCGGCCATGATCCGGTTCCGGGTTTTCGGGTCCACGTGTCCGAGGTTAACCGGCCCCGCCGAGCGCCCAGCGGGCGACCGACTCGTAACGGGGCTGCTCGCCGGGGACCCCGGACCGCGGCAGGTTGCTGCGCACCAGGACGAGGTCGGCCACGGTCCAGGTGCGGCTCGTGAAGGCGGCTAGGGAGTGGACGTACGGCCGGACGTCCACCGTGTCCCGGCTGCGGGCCACGGTCAGATGGGCGTGGTAGCGCCGGTGCTCCGTCATCGGCAGGCCCGCCCTGCGCCCCGCCGCCTCCGCCCGCCCGGCCAGCCGGTCCAGCGCCGCCAGGTCGCCCTCGGCACCGGTCCACAGGGCCCGCCCGTGGCCGAACTGCCCGCCGCCGGAGAGCGCGAGCGGGAAGGGGGCGCTGTGCCGGGCCGCGCGGGCCAGGCGCGCCGACAGGTCCGGTACGAGGGTGTCCTCGACCTCGCCGTAGAAGGCGAGGGTGAGGTGCCAGCCGGGGCGGCCGGTCCAGCGCAGCCCGTCCGCGCCGGGCAGCCGCCGCAACCGGGCCATCTCGGCGGCGAGTTCACCGGTGACGTCCTCCGGGGGCAGCACGGCGGCGAAAAGTCTCATGGCCTCACCCTCCCAGACGGGCAGGCCGGGGCATCATGGCGGACATGACAGACATCGCGGACGCGGCGGGCATGGAACGGAGCGAGAAGATCACGATCAGGGCGGGCGGGACCGATGACGTCCCGCTGATCCTCGGCATGCTGGACAGCGGCGTGGAGTGGCTGGCGGCCCAGGGGCGTACCGAGCAGTGGGGGTCGACGCCCTGGTCGGCGAGTCCGCGGGCGGTGGCGCTGGTCGAGCGGTTCGTCGCCGAGGGTGCCCCGTTCATCGCCGAGTACGACGGGGTCCCGGCGGCCACGCTCACCCTCACCGACGGGCCCGGGCCCCATGTGCGACCGGTGGACGAGCCCGAGCGCTATATCCATACCCTGGCCTCCGACCGCCGTTTCAAGGGTCTCGGCGTCGGGTCCGCGCTGCTCGCGCACGCGGTGGCCCAGACCCGTCGCTCCGGAGTCTCGCTGCTACGACTGGACTGCTACGCGGGCGGCGACCGCAAGCTGATCGCCTACTACGAGCGCCACGGCTTCACGCGGGCCGAGTCCTTCACGGTGGGCGAGAGCGAGAATGCCTGGCCGGGGCAGGTGCTGGCCCGCAGGGTGTGACCCCGGGCGGGTGCTGGCCCGCGGGGTGTGACCCCGGGCGGGTGCCGCCCCGGCTCACCCCCCGCGGGACGTCAGGCCGGCGTCAGCTCGGGTTCGGGTTCCGGCTTGCGCGGTTCGAACCGGAGGCGCGGGTGGCCGTGGTTCCAGCCCACCGCCAGGCGCAGTCCGCCGATGCGGGCCAGGACGAGGCCGATGGTGGCGGCCGCGGCGGTCGAGATGAGGCCGCCGACGGCGAAGCCGACCCGGGGGCCGTAGGCGTCGGTGATCCAGCCGACGACGGGGGCGCCCAGGGGCGTACCGCCCATGAAGACCATCAGGAACAGGGCCATCACCCGGCCGCGCATCGCCGGGTCGGTGGCCATCTGGATCGAGGTGTTCGCGGTCACGTTGACCGTCAGGCCGAACATCCCGATCGGGATCATGAGCAGCGCGAACAGCCAGTAGGACGGGGCGAGGGCGGCGATGGTCTCCAGGGTGCCGAAGGCCACCGCGGCGGCGATCAGGATCCGCAGCCGGGCGGTGCCCCGGCGGGCGGCGAGCAGCGCGCCGGCCACCGAACCGACGGCCATCAGCGTGTTGAAGAGGCTGTAGGCGCCGGCGCCGGCGTGGAAGACGTCGTCCGCGTAGGCCGACAGCCAGACCGGGAAGTTGAAGCCGAAGGTGCCGATGAAGCCGACCAGGACGATCGGCCAGATCAGCTCGGGGCGGCCGGCGACATAGCGCAGGCCCTCGCGCAGCTGGCCCTTGCCGCGCGGCGCCCGCTCGACATAGTGCAGCTCACGGGCGCGCATGAGCAGCAGTCCGGCGATGGGGGAGATGAAGGACAGGCCGTTGAACAGGAAGGCCCAGCCGGTGCCGACGCCGGTGATCAGGACGCCCGCGATGGCGGGGCCGATCAGGCGGGCCGACTGGAAGTTCGCGGAGTTCAGGCTGACCGCGTTCTGCAGCTGGTCCGGGCCGACCATCTCGGAGACGAAGGACTGGCGGGCCGGGTTGTCGACGACCGTGGCGAGTCCGACGGCGAAGGCGGCGAGGTAGACATGCCACACGTGGACGTGGCCGGTGAGGGTCAGCGCGGCGAGCGCGAGGCCGGTGAGGCCCAGCGACGTCTGGGTGACGAGGAGGGTGGGCCGCTTGGGCAGGCGGTCGACGAGGACGCCGCCGTAGAGGCCGAACAGGAGCATCGGCAGGAACTGGAGGGCCGTCGTGACGCCGACGGCGGTGGAGGAGCCGGTGAGGCTGAGCACCAGCCAGTCCTGGGCTATGCGCTGCATCCAGGTGCCGGTGTTGGAAACGACCTGGCCGATGAAGAAGAGCCGGTAGTTCCTGATCTTCAGCGAGCTGAACATCGAGGACCGGGCGGGGTGGGGGGTAGTAGTGGTTATCGGTGCGGGGGCGGAAGCTGCTCCGGATCCCGAACTCAAAGGGTTCGCCTCCTTCTGGCGTTGCTCGCTCGCCTACGGGGCGCTCCGGCCGGTGCCGGTGCGCCCCTTCGGCTCACGCGCGGAACGGACGGGGTGGGCGGGGGGTGGGGCGTCAGGGCGTTGGGGCGTTACAGGTGTGCGAGCTTCTCCAGTACGGGGGCGGCGGCGCGGAGTTTCGCCCATTCGTCCTCGTCGAGGCCGCCGGCCAGGTTGGCCAGGAACGCATTGCGCTTGCGGCGGCTCTCCACGAGCATCGCCTCGGCCTGCTCGGTCCTGGTGACGACCTTCTGGCGCCGGTCCTCGGGGTGCGGCTCCAGACGGACCAGTCCCTTGGCTTCGAGCAGCGCCACGATGCGGGTCATCGACGGCGGCTGGACGTGCTCCTTGCGGGCCAGTTCACCCGGGGTGGCCTGGCCACAGTTGGACAGGGTGCCGAGCACCGACATCTCGGTGGGGCTCAGCGACTCGTCGACCCGCTGGTGCTTGAGCCGACGGGACAGCCGCATCACGGCTGAACGCAGGGAGTTCACGGCGACTGCATCGTCGCCATGGGTGAGGTCCGACATGTTCGTTAGAGTAACTCATTACCCTCTCTAAAGACCACTCCTGGGCGCACAAGGTGCCCGTGACTCCGGCCACTGATTCCGGACATCACTCATATGGGTGATGTGGATGCGGAACGTGACGCACCGCGCGGACGGCTGCCGCGACCCTCGTCTCCATGGGGACCAGCGTGCTCAGCCTGCGGATAGACCACGACCTGCTCGAACGGCTCCGGAACCACGCCGCCAGAAGAGGAATGAGCGTCCAGGACTATGTGGTCCGGACGCTCATTCGGGACGACTTCGACGAGCGGTTCCAGGCCGCCGTCGAGGAGACGGAGAAGTTCTACGGGGTGGGGTGAGCCGGGGTCAGACAACCGGGGGTCGGGTGGGCGGGGCCGCGTGAGCCGGGCTCAGCCGCGTGAGCCCGGCTCAGGTCAGACCGAGGGCCGGCATCAGGTCAGGCCGAGGGCCGGCATCAGGTAGTAGAAGGCGAAGACCGCGGAGACGACGTACATCGGTACGGGGATCTCCCGGGCGCGGCCGGCCGCGAGGCGCAGCACCACGAAGGTGACGAAGCCCATGCCGATGCCGTTGGTGATCGAGTAGGTGAACGGCATCATCAGCATGGTGATGAAGGCCGGGATCGCGATCGTGTAGTCGGACCAGTCGATCTCCTTGACCGAGCCCGACAGGATCAGGAAGCCGACCGCGAGCAGCGCCGGGGTGGCCGCCTGGGACGGCACCATCGTGGCGACCGGCGTCAGGAACAGGGCCAGCGCGAACAGCGCGCCGGTGACGACGTTGGCGAAGCCGGTGCGGGCCCCCTCGCCGACGCCGGCCGTGGACTCCACGAAGCAGGTGGTGGCCGAGGAGGAGCTGGCGCCACCGGCGGCGACGGCGATGCCGTCCACGAAGAGGACCTTGTTGATGCCGGGCAGCTGGCCCTGTGCGTCGGTCAGCCTGGCCTCGTCGCCGACGCCCATGATCGTGCCCATGGCGTCGAAGAAGCAGGACAGCAGGACGGTGAAGACGAAGAGGATGCCGGTCAGGACGCCGACCTTGTCGAACCCGCCGAAGAGGCTGACCTTGCCGAGCAGTCCGAAGTCCGGGGTGGAGACGGGGTTGCCGGGCCACTTCGGGGTGGTGAGGCCCCAGGAGGGCACCGTGGCGACGGCGTTGATGATCAGCGCGAGCACGGTCATCGAGACGATGGAGATGAGGATCGCCCCGGAGACCTTGCGCACGAGCAGCACCAGGGTGAGCAGCGCGCCGAGCACGAAGACGAGGACCGGCCAGCCGTTGAGGTGCCCGTCGCCGCCGAGCTGGAGCGGGACGGTGGTCTGGGCGACGTCGGGGATGCGGCTGACGAAGCCGGAGTCGACGAGCCCGATCAGCATGATGAACAGGCCGATGCCGATGGAGATGGACTTGCGCAGTCCGTAGGGCACGGCGTTCATGACGCGCTCGCGCAGTCCGGTGGCGACGAGCAGCATGACGACGAGGCCGGCGAGGACGACCATGCCCATGGCGTCGGGCCAGGACATCCGGGGCGCGAGCTGGAGCGCTACGACGGAGTTCACCCCGAGGCCGGCGGCCAGCGCGATCGGCACATTGCCGATGACGCCCATCAGCAGGGTGGTGAAGGCGGCCGTCACGACGGTGGCCGTCACCAGCTGGCCGTGATCGAGCTGATGCCCGTACATGTCCTTCGCGCTGCCGAGGATGATCGGGTTCAGCACGATGATGTACGCCATCGCAAAGAACGTGGCGAAGCCGCCACGGATCTCACGCGCCAGGGTGCTGCCGCGCTCGGAGATCTTGAAGTGCCGGTCGAGGGCGCCGAAGACGGGCGCCCCGCCCGGCTGCTCCGGAGCGGGGACCTTGGCGGGTGCCGGGGTGGACATGCGGGACCTCATCACCAACGGGGATCCCCCCTCACCGCGCTGGAGTTTCCTACGAATAGAAGGGCCAGAGACAAACCGTTTCAGTATGAACATATAAGGCCAAGAGCGCTATCTCCGCGCGTAGAACACGGGGACAGCAGAGGCGACACACACCTCGTCAGGGGGCCGACGCACCGCATCGTAGGGGGTCGGCGCAACGCCTCGTAAGCTGTGCGCATGGCCGCTTTCTCTTCGGGATCCCCCAAGCACGAGGCACCGGAGCCCCTGGAAGGCCCCGTCGTCGCCACCGTCACCGGCGGCACGATCGTCTGGTTCGTCCTCTTCCTCGTCCAGCTCCCCTTCTACGGCTGGTTCGACGAGCACGGCCACACCTGGTGGCTGTGGACCTGCCTGGCCGGCGGTGGCCTCGGCCTCATCGGCATCTGGTACGTCCGCAAGCGGGACGCGGCGATCAAGCGGGCGGCCGGGCAGACGACCGGGCACCCGACGACGGCGGAATGACCCGAGGGCGGGGCCTCTCCTCCCGACCCTGGGGCCGGCCCGGGGGCTGGGCCCCTCTCCCTACCGGCCCGAGGGCGGGACCCCTCCTACCGATCCGGAGGCTGGGCCCCTCCTACCACCGCACGACCCCCCTCATCCCCAGGTCATCCCCAGGTCGGATCTTCCGTCCACTCGGCGGGTGAAGCCGCAAAACCGCACGTACCGTCGATTGCATGACGCACATCGACGCGGGCGCCGAACTCGACCCTGTACACCCGGTACCCGTCCCGTCGACCCCCTCGACCGGTCTGACCGCCGCCGACGTCGCCGAGCGAGTCGCCCGCGGCCAGGTCAACGACGTCCCGGTGCGCTCCAGCCGCTCCCTCGCCGAGATCGTCCGCGCGAACGTCTTCACCCGCTTCAACGCGATCATCGGCTTGCTGTGGCTGGTCATGCTGGCCGTCGCCCCGATCCAGGACAGCCTCTTCGGCTTCGTGATCCTCGCCAACACCGGCATCGGCATCATCCAGGAGTGGCGCGCGAAGAAGACCCTCGACTCGCTCGCCGTCATCGGCGAGGCCCGGCCGACCGTCCGCCGCGACGGCGACGCCGTCGAGGTCAGCACCTCCGAACTCGTCCTCGACGACCTGATCGAGATCGGCCCCGGGGACAAGATCGTCGTGGACGGCGTGTGCGCCGAGACCGACGGTCTGGAGATCGACGAGTCACTGCTCACCGGCGAGGCCGACCCCGTCGTCAAGCACCCCGGAGACCGGGTCATGTCCGGCAGCTTCGTCGTCGCCGGCGGCGGCGCCTTCGTCGCCACCAAGGTCGGCCGCGAGGCATACGCCGCCCAGCTCGCCGAGGAGGCGTCCCGCTTCACCCTCGTCCACTCCGAACTGCGCACCGGCATCTCCACCATCCTGAAGTACGTGACCTGGATGATGGTCCCGGCCGCCATCGGCCTGGTGATCACCCAGCTCGTCGTCAAGGACGACAACCTGAAGGACGCCGTCGCCCGCACCGTCGGCGGCATCGTCCCGATGGTCCCGGAGGGCCTGGTCCTGCTCACCTCCGTCGCCTTCGCGATCGGCGTGATCCGGCTCGGCCGCAAGCAGTGCCTCGTCCAGGAGCTGCCGGCCATCGAGGGTCTCGCCCGTATCGACACCGTCTGCCTCGACAAGACCGGCACGCTCACCGAGGGCGGCATGGACGTCACCGAGCTGCGCCCGCTCGACGGCTACGACGAGACGTACGTACAAAAGGTCCTCGGCGCGCTCGGCGAGTCGGACCCCCGGCCCAACGCCTCCCTCCAGGCGATCATCGACGCCTACCCGGACAGTGAGGAGTGGCGCTGCGTGGAGTCGCTGCCCTTCTCCTCCGCCCGCAAGTACAGCGGGGCCACCTTCAGCGAGGGGGACGGCGAGAACAGCACCTGGCTGCTCGGCGCCCCGGACGTCCTGCTCACCGACGGCGACCCGGCCCTGGCCGAGACCGAGCGGCTCAACGAACAGGGCCTGCGGGTCCTGCTGCTCGCCCGCGCCGTCCGCGACCTGGACGACGCCGATGTGGCCAAGGGCGGCCACGCCACCGCCCTGGTCGTACTGGAGCAGCGGCTGCGCCCCGACGCCGCCGACACCCTGCGTTACTTCGCCGACCAGAACGTCCGCGCCAAGGTCATCTCCGGCGACAACGCGGTGTCGGTCGGGGCGGTCGCCGCCAAGCTGGGACTGAACGGCTCGACGGTGGACGCGCGCCGACTGCCCGCCAAGCGGAGCGAGATGGCGGGCGCGCTCGACAAGGCGACCGTCTTCGGCCGGGTCACCCCGCAGCAGAAGCGGGACATGGTCGGCGCGCTCCAGTCCCGCGGGCACACGGTCGCGATGACCGGTGACGGGGTGAACGACGTCCTGGCCCTCAAGGACGCCGACATCGGCGTCTCGATGGGCTCCGGCTCCGAGGCCACCCGCGCGGTCGCCCAGATCGTGCTGCTCAACAACAGCTTCGCCACGCTGCCGTCGGTGGTCGCCGAGGGCCGCCGGGTCATCGGCAACATCACCCGGGTGGCCACGCTGTTCCTGGTGAAGACCGTCTACTCGGTGCTGCTGGCCCTGCTGGTGGTGTGCTGGCAGGTCGAGTACCCCTTCCTGCCCCGGCACCTGACCCTGCTGTCCACCCTGACCATCGGCATCCCGGCCTTCTTCCTGGCGCTGGCCCCCAACAAGGAGCGCGCACAGCCCCACTTCGTACGGCGGGTGATGCGTTACTCGATCCCGAGCGGGGTGGTGGCCGGCATCGCGACCTTCGTGACGTATCTGATCGCCCGGCACCAGTACACGGGCCCGGACGCGCTGCCCGCGCAGACGAGCGCGGCCACCCTCACGCTGTTCCTGATCTCCATGTGGGTGCTGGCGATCGTCGCCCGCCCCTACACCTGGTGGCGGGTGGCCCTGGTCGCCGCGATGGGCGTGGCCTTCCTCTTCGTCCTGGCCGTGCCCGCCCTGCAGAGCTTCTTCGCACTGAAGCTGGTCGGGGTCACGATGCCGTGGACGGCGGTGGGCATCGCGGTGATCGGGTCGGCGGCCCTGGAGTTCCTGTGGAGAAGGGTCGACCGCCGCTCCCCGACCCAGGACCACCCATAGGCCGGACGGCACGGAACGAGGGTCACCGCGACCACGCTACGACCGGCTTCTGCCGTAACGCCACCTGCGTGAGCGCCGCTCGCAGCCGGGCCGGGATCCCGCCGTCGAACGCCGGTTTCGGCCCCGGGGGATCCCGGGGCCGAAGGGCGTCGTACCCGCCGTGCCGGTTTCTTCACGACGACTACTTCACGTCGACTACTTCGACTACCTCACGTCGACGAAGTCGCCCGCGGCGTTGACCGCCGGGGTGGTCGAGGTGCCCGCGAAGCTGTAGCGGAAGTAGCCGTCGACCGTGGCCTTGGTGGTGGTCTTCAGGTAGCCCGTCGAGCTCGACGTGATGGTCTTCAGCGTGTTGTAGGTGCTGGAGCCCTTCTTGCGGAACTGGAGCTTCACCGACTGGCTGGCGTAGCCGTGGTACTTGTTGTCGTCCCAGCTGGCCCGGGTCAGCTTGCCGGTGACCGTGATGGTCTTGCCCTTCTTGACCGGCTCCGGCGAGGCATCGACCGTCAGCTTGGAGTTGCGCTGGAGCTTGGTGGTGGCCAGAGCGTCCTGCTCGGCGTAACCGATCTTGCTCCAGTCGATGTTGTCGGAGGTCGGGTCCTGGCCGTTGAAGTCGATCGCGTAACCGACCGCCTTCCAGCTGGTGGCGTCCGCGTTGGTGAGCTCGAAGTCCGGGTAGACGTCGATGGTGCCCTTGCAGGTGGCCTTGGTCGCCGAACTGGCAACGCAGGTCGGCCAGTCGTCGCCCATCAGGATGTTCTTCGGGTCGCTGTACGAGCCGCGGTAGAGCTCGACGTCCAGCACGAAGTCGGAGGCGTTGAGGTCGATGTCGGCGGCGTGCGTGACGGTGTAGCTGACCGGGACCCGGACCTTGTTGGTGGTCCCGACGACGATCGGCTTGCCGTTGTTGATCTTCACGTTGGAGAAGGAGAGATCCAGCGCGTAGGGCACGCCGGTGTCCTGGGCACCCGCGGTGCTGAACGCGGACTTGCCGACGGCGGCCCGGTGGGCGGCCTGCGCGGCCTTCACGATGTCGTCGCGGTCGTACGAGGATCCGCCGACGGCGTGCGCCGCCGGAACGGCGAAGGCGGACAGGGCCAGGGCGCCGGTGACGGCGGCCACGGTGGCACGAATGCGCATGCGTTCCCCTGTAGGGAGAGGGGCCCCGTCGGCGGTCGTCGCACACGGCTCCTCGCCGTGGGGCCCAGTGATCGTGGAGTCTGTTGACTCAGGTGATCAGATCCACGACAGCAGGCGATGGTTGTACGGAAACTAAGGAAAATGTGAGGGAGCCGCCAAGATCACGGAGACACCCGGAACGACCAAACGCCGGGCAGGGCCGGAGTGCTGGGCGGGGCTTGGGCGCAGGGCGGGGCTTGGGCGCAGGGCGCCGCTCGGGCGCAGGGCGCCGCTCGGGCGCAGGGAGCCGCTCGGGCGCAGGGAGCCGCTCGGGCGCAGGGCGGGGCTTGGGCGCGGGGAGCCGCTCGGGCCGCCAGGCAGGGCCGGGCCGCCAGGCAGGGGCCCGGACAGCGGGCACGGCCCGGACAGCGGGCACCGCAGGGCCGGGCTGCCGGGTACAGCCCGGACGGCGGGCGGTGCTCGGACGCGGGCGGTGCTCGGACGCGGGCGGTGCTCGGACGCGGGCGGTGCTCGGACGCGGGCGGTGCTCGGGTGAAGTCGGCAGGCTCCGGCATCGTGCGGCTTTCGGGTCCGGGCGGAACTGCCACGGCCCCGCCGCCCGGAGTGGTTCGGGGGCAGGGCCGTCGGACAGGGCGTACGGCGCGGATCGGGGGGTGGCGCGGGTCAGTCGAACCAGCGGTCGCGGGCCAGTTCCTCCGTGCGGGACGGGTCCTCCAGCAGGGCCGCGACCTCGAAGCGGCGCGGCCACTGTCCGGCCGCCCAGGCGAGCCCGGCGGCGACGCCCTCCAGGGTCGCGGCGTGCAGGACGCCGTCGGCCGTCAGACGCCAGTCGATCTCGACGCCGTCGACCACGAGTTCCTCGTGCTCGACATAGCTGCCG
Source organism: Streptomyces sp. NPDC004752 (assembly GCF_053601275.1). Lineage (NCBI taxonomy): Bacteria > Bacillati > Actinomycetota > Actinomycetes > Kitasatosporales > Streptomycetaceae > Streptomyces > Streptomyces sp. NPDC004752. The sequence continues at coordinate 36,036 of NZ_JBSGBN010000002.1, forward strand.
GGGGTGCGCGGGCCGAGCAGCGCCCGCACCGCGTCCGGCACCTCGTGCTCGGCGCCCGCCGAGTCCACCCGCCCGGTGACGGACTCGCTCAGCCGCCGCACCTGGAAGAGGTCGGCCAGCTCCGCGGCCCGGGCGGGCCGCACCGGCAGCAGCGGGACGCCCGCGGTGAAGGGCAGCAGATCGGGCGAGTCCACGACCACGGCGTCGGCCGCGTCCACCACCTCGACCCGGCCGTCCACGACGGCCCGCAGCTCGTCCGGCAGGGTCACCTGCTCCGGGTCCGACTCGGCCAGTGCGCCGTACAGTCCGTGCAGTTGGGCGGGGGTGACGGGCCGCCCCGGGTCGGCGAGCCGGTCCAACAGCTCGACCGCCCCGCCCGGTTCGTCCAGCAGCGCGGCGACCGAGGTGCGCACACCGAGCGCCCGCAGCACCTGCTCGTCTTCAAAACCGGTCGCGTCGGCCTCGTCGTACAGTCCGCGCAGCAGCGGATCGCCACCCGCCGCGAGCAGCCCGGCGGGCCGTCGGCCGTCCAGCACCGGATGCCCGCGCAGCCACCACGCCGTGTAGGGCCGTACCACCTCGTGGGTGCCGTCCGGCAGCAGGATCCGCACCGGCTGGGTGAGCGCGTCGCGCAGTGGCGGGCGGGCGAGCAGCGCCAGGGCCTCGGGCCAGTGGTCGTCATCGATGAGGTCGAGATCGCGCACGGCGACCAGTTCGGTGGCGACCGGGGGCACCGGGGTGTCCGGGAAGCGGTCGAGGACGTCCTCGCACCACACGTCCACGGCGTCCAGCAGGCCCGCGTCGTCCGGTTCGGCGAAGTCCCCTTCGCGGGGCTCCAGTTCATCCGGGTCGAGGACCACGTCCGTGGCCCGCACCAGCGCGAAGTCGGCCAGCACACCGCAGGCGGCCAGCGGCTGTTCGCCCCACTTCTGGGCCAGTTCGCCGTCCACGGCGGCCAGTTCGTCCTCGCGGATGACCCGGGCGAACGGGCTGCCGGGCAGCACCAGTTCACCGGCGGGGGCGAGTTCGCCGTCCTCGTCGGGCAGCGCGAGGGCGCCCAGCCAGGGCTCGTCGCCGGGTTCCAGGCCGGCGTCCCGAACCAGGGCGAGGACGGTGTCCGCCAGTTCCTCGGCGTCCGGCGCGTCCTCCTCCCAGCCGACGCCGCCCTCCTCGTCCAGGGAGGCGGCGACCGCGGCGCGCACCTGGGGCGTGGTCAGCACCGCACGCGGGGTCGCGGGCAGCGCGCCGAGCTTCTCCAGGATCGGATGCGCGGCGTCCGGGTGCGCGACCTTCAGGCCGAGCCGGGCGAGCGTCCCCGGATCGATGCGGGCGGCGTCCGGGGTGGGCAGCAGCACCTGCCGGGGGCCGATGGCGGTACGCCCCGCCCCCGCCCCGGAGCCGAAGCCCTGGGCGGTGCCCCCGGCGAGCGGGACGGGCAGCCCGGAGAGCCGGTCCGGGTCCACCCCGGCCAGGCTGTCGTACAGCCGCCGCCACCAGCCGGGCTCCTTGTCCAGCCCGGCCAGCCGGTCGATCGCGTCGGCGAGCGGCAGCCGGGCGACGCCCAGCGTGCGCAGCTCCACCCGGCGTTCGAGGCCCGCGGGCAGCAGCGTGGGCAGCACCTCGGCGAGCACCTGCACGGTGTCGGCGCCCGCGCCCTCGACGATCTCGGCGTCCCGGGGGCGCAGCGTCTCGGGGAGGTCCTCGGCGTCGTCCTCCTTGGCCTCGGCGGCCGGAGGCAGGAACGCGGTACGCGGGAGGCGGTCCAGGATCGCCTGGCGCAGCGCACCGTCGAGTTCGCCCTTGCCGAGCGGCCCGGGCACCAGGTCGATGATGCCCTCGGTCACCGGCCGCCAGCCGGCGAGGAGTTCGGTGTACGTGTCCGCCGCCCGCTGGACCAGGAAGTCGGTCAGCGGGCCCGGCGCGGCGTGCCGGCGGGTGGTGTCCAGCGGGAAGGAGGCGATCAGCAGGGCGGGGACCCCGAGGGGCTCGTCGCTGGGGGTGGGGGCGTGCACGACGGGCGCGGTACGGGGGCGGACCGGGGCGCCGTCGTGGCCCACCGGCACCGCCCAGGTGACCGACCAGTGCGGGCGCAGACGTTCCTCGACCGGGCGGTCGGCGAGCAGGTCGGGGGTGAGCGGGCCGTGCGCGGCGACGGTACGCCAGTGGGTCGTGCCGTCGCGTGAGTCCGCGACGACCGTGCCGGATCCTTCGGTGCTGCGGCGCAGGGTGCGCGGGGCGTCGCCGTCGATCTCGACGACGACCTCCGCCAGGCCGGGCAGGGCGAGCAGCAGGGCGTCGTCGACGCCGTGCAGGAGCCGTTCGGCGAGGTCGGCGGCGGCCGCATCGCGCAGCGGCAGGATGACGACCGTGTCATACGGGTCCGGGGCGGTGCCCTCGGCGGCGAACGGCAGGCGCAGCAGCGGAACGTGCCCGTCGCGGCGCCGGATCTCGTCACCGAGGCCGGGGCCGCGCCGGGCGGTGTCGGCGGCGAGTTCGCGGGCCTCGGCGAGCGACCAGCGGACGCCGCCGTGCCGGCCGACGACGGCGGGCTCGTCGGTGACGGCGAGCACGGCGGCGAAGCCGACGCCGAAGCGGCCGACGGCGCCGTGCCCCGCGCCGGTGTCGTCGGTGTCGCCCCTTTCATCCGTGTCATCGCGTTTGGCGGAGGCGCGGAGGGTGGCGAGCGATTCGACGCCGGCCGCGTCCAGGGGGGCGCCGGTGTTGGCGGCGAACAGCACGCTGTCGCGGAGGGTGAGGCGGAACCGGCCGGGCACCCGGGCGCGGGCCGCGGCGTCGGCGGCGTTCTGCGCCAGTTCGATCACGAGTCGGTCACGGTAGCCGCCGAGGACGAGGTCCTCCTCCGCGTTGGCGTCCTCGCGGAAGCGGGCGGGGCTGGTGGCCCAGGCGTCGAGGACACCGCGGCGCAGACGGGCCGTGCCGAAGGGGTCGGCGCCCTCGGCCGCGGGCCGCACGAACTTGCTCACGTTCACTCTCCTCGTCGGTGGGTGACGACGAAGGTACCGCTCCTGCGGCACCGGGGCGCCAGGTCCGGTCGGGCGAACGGCGAACCGGCGCCACAGTGTGCTGCCAAGGTAGCTCCGAGCACCCGCGCACGGCCCCCTCACAGGCGTACCCGCCCAGCTCTGGCAGCAGGGCAGCACGACGAGCTGATGTGCGCCGGGCGCCATAAACACGCTCCAGCGCCGTGAGCGCACTCCGGGGCCACGGGCGGGCCCCGGCCCCACGGGCGCGCCTCGGCGCCACCGGTGCGCGGTGGGCGCGTCTCGGCGCCGCGAGCGTGCGGTCGGCACGGAGCAGCGGGTCCTCGGAACGGGCCCTGGAGACTGCCCGAGTTCCGCCATCGACTCGTCGGCGTAGCGACGTGGCTCCGAGCACGCACACGCCCCCTGGCAGGCGTACACGGCCGACCCCGGCAAGCAACCGCGAGCTGATGTACGCCGGGGCGCCATGGACACGCTCCAGCGCCGTGGACGCGCTCTGGCGCCATGAGCGCACTCCGGCGCCGTAGGCACACCCCGGCGCCATGAGCACGCCTCGGCGCCGTTGGTGCGCGGTGGACGCGTCTCAGTGCCACCGGCGTGCGGTAGGCGTGGGGCGGCGGGGTCTCGGAGTGGGGCTAGGAGTGGCCGAGTTCTGCCGTCGACTCGTCGCTGAGCGCCGGTACCGAGCCGGAGTCCGGTGCCGGGCGCAGTGGGAAGGGGTCCACCCTGGTCTCGTCGATCACCGGCGCCGCCGGCTGGGGCGGCTTGGGCATGACGGCCGCCTCGGAGTGGCCGCCGCAGCCGTAGGCGAGGGAGACCACGCGGCCGTCGGCCGGGGCGAACTCGTTGGCGCAGACGCCGAATGCCTGGCCGAGGGAGCCGCCGAGGGGCAGCAGGAAGCCGCAGCTGACGCAGGGCGCGGGCGCCGCCTGGGCCATCGGCGTCCCGGGGCCGAACGCCTCCTCCCAGCGGTCGGCGGCCAGGTGCAGGCCGTAGCGGGACAGGATCCGGGCTCGGCGCATGCCGAGTTCCTCCGCCACCGCGGCGATCGAGCCGCGGGACGGCGACGTCGGCAGTGTCGCGGGGGCGCCCGCGGTGACCTCAGCGTCCTCCGCCTCGGCCAGTTCCGCCATCTCCGCGGAGACGGCGGAGTGCACCGGGGGCTCGTCCCCGCCGGAGTAGCCCTCCTCCAGGCGCAGGTCCTCGGACTCCGTGGGCAACAGGTCACCGGGGCCCAGATCGCCCGGGCGCAGCCGCTCGCTCCACGGCACCCACTCGGGGGCGAGCAGCGCGTCGGGGCCGGGCAGCAGCACCGCCTCGTCGAGGGTCACCACCTTGGCGCGAGAGGCGCGGGCCACGGTCACCGCCCAGCGCCAGCCCCGATAGCCCAGTTCCTTGCACTCGAAGAAGTGCGTGACAACACGGTCGCCCTCGGATACCAGCCCGGTGTGCTCGCCGACCACGCCGGGCGCGGCCGCCTCCTCCGCTGCGGCGCGGGCGAGGTCGACGGCCTCGGCGCACAGGCGGTCGGGGGTGCGGCTTCGCGTTGTCGCTGCGCTCACAGGTATCGCTTCTCTCCTACGCCGTCTCACGGGTGCGCGGGCCTGAAGGCGGTGGGGCGGACGGAGCGGACCTGTGGGCCGCATCGACGTCCGCGTCCGATCGCGCTCGGGCGCACCTCTGCCATCCATTCTGCGGGATGGCTGAGATACGCACGCTACCTGTTCATGTGCGCTCGGCCTACACCGACGGCCCCTTCACCGTCTCCCGGCACCATTTCCCACCCGCCCTCGGGCGCTCGACCAACGGTCCCGCAGGCGCTCGACCGACGGTCCCGCGGGCACTCGACCGACGGTGACGTCACCGACTCGCGCGGCCACAAGTGCTCTAGGAACAGGATTCTCAGGGCACTATGAACGTCGTGGCAGCCGCGAGGTCGCCCCAGGGCACCGCCCGCGCCGGCGGGCTCAGGGGGAACAGTCGAGGTGGCGGTGCGGGCCGGATGGGCGGTGCCGTCCGCGCGGTCGGCCGTGCCCTGCACCTCCCGTTCGCCGGCGCGGCCCGCGGGATCAGGCGGGCCACACACGCGCACGGCGCCGGGGAGTCCGGGCTCGGCAAGCTGATCGAGCTGCACGCCGTCAACGGCGCCGGCGATGTGATGATCACCGTGGCGCTCGCCTCCACCGTGTTCTTCTCGGTGCCGACGGACGAGGCCCGCGGCCGGGTCGCGCTCTACCTCGCGATCACCATGGCCCCGTTCACCGTCCTCGCCCCGGTGATCGGCCCGCTGCTGGACCGGCTGCCGCACGGCCGGCGCGCCGCGATGGCCGCCGCGATGCTGGCCCGCGCCCTGCTGGCGCTGATCATCTCCGGGGCGGTCGCGAGCGGCAGCCTGGAGCTGTATCCCGCCGCGCTCGGGGTGCTCGTGGCGTCGAAGGCGTACGGCGTGGTCCGCAGCGCGGTCGTGCCCCGGCTGCTGCCGCCCCGCTTCTCGCTGGTGAAGGCGAACTCCCGGGTCACCCTCGCCGGGCTGCTGGCCACCGGGTTGGCCGCCCCGATCGGGGCCGGACTGCACGCCGTCGGCGACCCCTGGCCGCTGTACGGCGCCTTCGTGATCTTCGCGGCGGGTACGTTCCTGTCGTTCTCGCTGCCGCGGAAGGTCGACTCCGCCAAGGGCGAGGACATCGCCCTGCTCGCCGCCGACGCGGAGCATCTGCACGGCCCGCGCCGGGGCGGGGCCAGACGCCCGGGACTGCGCACGGTCGGCCCGGCCGTCACCTATGCGCTGGGCGCGAACGCCGCCCTGCGCTGCCTCTCCGGCTTCCTGATCTTCTTCCTCGCCTTTCTGCTGCGCGAGCACCCGCTGACCGGCGAGAGCGCGGCGGTCTCGCTGGGGATAGTGGGCGTCGCGGCCGGCGCGGGCAACGCGCTCGGCACGGCGGTCGGGGCCTGGCTGCGGTCCCGCGCACCGGAGATCATCATCGTGACCGTGGTCGCGGTGGCGCTGGGCACGGCGGTCGTAGCCGCGGTGTTCTTCGGCGCGTTCCTGGTGGCGTGCCTGGCCGCGGTCGCCGGGTTCGCGCAGGCGCTGGCCAAGCTGTGCCTGGACGCGCTGATCCAGCGGGACGTGCCGGAGCCGGTCCGCACGTCGGCGTTCGCGCGTTCGGAGACGCTGCTGCAGATGGCGTGGGTGTTCGGCGGCGCGGTCGGCATCGTGATGCCGCTCAACGGCTCTTTGGGCCTGGCCGTGGCCGCCGTCCTCGTGGCCGCGGGCTGGCTGACCACCCTGCGCGGGCTGCTCGAATCGGCCCGGCACGGCGGGGCGGCGCGGCCGCGGGTGGCGTAACGAACCGGGCACGCCGCCCCCAGGTGGGGGGTCCGGTAGGGGTGCCCGATAGCCTTCGGCCATGACCATGCAATCCGCCTCGCGACGCCGCCGCGCCGTCGCCGCCGTCGGCGCCGTTTGCGCCGGACTGCTCGTCCTCACGGCCTGCGAAAAGCCGACCCCGATGGCCACCGTCACCGTCGGTACCAACTCGGCCAGCTCCGAAGCCACCTGCTACAACGACGGCAAGGCCCTGGACACGGCCGCCCTCGCGAACTGTCTCAAGGACACCGGTATCAAGTCCATCTCGGTGGACCCGGACGAAACCGTCCGTTTCGGTGTCGACCCGAAGGTCGCGGACAGCGGCTGGACGATCCTGATGAACGGTCAGCCGCTCACCGAGTCCAGCACCAAGACCTACCGCACCATCCCCGGCAGCGTCTTCTTCAACGCCCAGTACGGCGCGCAGGGCAACTCGACCCTGGTGTCGGTCAAGGAGGGCGACAAGTCCGTCAAGGGACTGTGGTCCTTCAAGCTGAAGAAGGTCTCCTGACCACGTCCGGGATGCGTTTCCTCGTGGCCACCGCGGTCCCCGCCGAGCGGGACGCGGTGGCACGGGCGCTGCCCGGCACCGCGCGCGAGGTGCGCCTGCCGGGCTGCACGCTCCACCGGATCACCGGCGCGCACGGCTACGACCTGCTCGCCGCGGGCGTCGGCCCCGCCCTCGCCGCCGCCTCCACCGCCGCCGCCCTCACCGCCGCGGCCCTGGACGGCTCCCCGTACGCCCTCGTCGTCTGCGCCGGGATCGCCGGCGGCCTCGGGCCCGGGGCGCCCGTCGGATCGCTCGTCGTCGCCGACGAGATCACCGCCGCCGACCTGGGCGCCGAGACCACCGACGGCTTTGTCCCAGTCACCGAACTGGGCTTCGGAACCGTCAACCACCGTCCACCGGAAACACTCGTACGGGACGTGACCGCGGCGACCGGGGCGCCCGCCGGGACCGTACTCACCGTCTCGACCGTGACCGGGACCCAAGCCCGCGCCGACGCGCTGCGCGCCCGCCACCCCCGGGCGCTGGCCGAGGCCATGGAGGGTTTCGGGGTGGCAGAGGCGGCGGCCGCGCACCGGGTACCCGTCCTCGAAGTACGCGCGGTGTCCAACCCCGTCGGACCGCGCGACCGCGCCGCCTGGCGCATCGGCGACGCCCTCACGGCCCTCACCGAGGGCTTCGGGAAGCTCGCGCCCGCACTGGAGAGTTGGAACCCATATGAGCCCTGAGAGCCGACCGCTGCAGATCGCCTACTCGCCCTGCCCGAACGACACCTTCGTCTTCGACGCCCTCGCCCACGGCCGGGTCCCCGGCGCGCCCGCGCTCGACATCACCTTCGCGGACATCGACATCACCAACGGCATGGCCGAACGCGGCGAGTTCGACGTGCTGAAGGTGTCGTACGCGGTGCTGCCGTACGTCCTCGACAGCTACGCGCTGCTGCCCTGCGGCGGCGCGCTGGGCCGGGGCTGCGGGCCGCTCCTGCTCACCCGGGAGGCGGACGGTGGGGGTACCTCCCAGGTCGAGCGAAGCCGAGAGCTCGGGGGACTCACCGGCCGTACGGTGGCCGTGCCGAGCGAGCGGTCGACGGCCTATCTGCTGTTCCGGCTGTGGGCCGCGGACACCCTGCCGGAGGGCGTCGGCGAGATCGTCGTCATGCCCTTCCACGAGATCATGCCGGCCGTGCGGGACGGGAAGATCGACGCGGGGCTCGTGATCCACGAGGCGCGGTTCACCTACCAGAGCTACGGGCTGCGCAAACTCGCGGACCTGGGCGAGCACTGGGAGGCCACGACCGGGCTGCCGATCCCGCTGGGCGCGATCGTCGCCAAGCGGTCGCTGGGCGCGGACACGCTGCGGCTGCTCGCCGAGTCGATCCATACGTCCGTACACGCCGCCTGGGACGACCCGGAGGCATCCCGGCCGTATGTCATGGAGCACGCCCAGGAGATGGACCCGGCCGTCGCCGACCAGCACATCGGGCTGTACGTCAACGAGTTCACGTCGAACCTCGGCGAGGACGGGTACGCGGCGGTCCGGGGCCTGCTCACCCGCGCGGCGGCCGAAGGGCTCGTCCCGCCCCTCGGCCCGACCGCGCTCGACTTCCCCTGACGGGCCGCTCCCCCGGCGGGACTACACGTCCAGTTGGTCGGCGACCGCCCGCAGCAGACCGGCGATCTTCTTGCCGGACGCCTTCTCGGGATAACGGCCCTTCTCCAGCATCGGTGTGATGTTCTCAAGGAGGGTCGTCAGGTCCTGCACGATGGAGGCCAGCTCGTCCGGTTTCTTGCGTTGGGCCGCCGCGACCGACGGGGTCGGATCGAGGAGGACCACCGACAGCGCCTGGTCGCCCCGTTGACCCGCGACCACGCCGAACTCCACCCGCTGCCCCGGCTTGAGCGCATCGACTCCGGCGGGGAGAACCGAGGAATGCACGAAGACGTCACCGCCGTCGTCGCGGGAGAGAAAACCGAAGCCCTTCTCGCTGTTAAACCACTTGACCTTGCCCGTCGGCATGGGATGTGACCTCGTCCTCGGTGTGTCGGAGCCGGATGGCTCATGGGAAACGGCGGAGACAGTGTGTGCCTGGCTCAGTCACTTGACGTTGCCGGTAGGCGAGTCCGTCCCCGTTGTCGTGCTCGTACTCGTCGGAAAACTGCTGGTGAAAACGGCTTTTGATAGCACTCGGGCGGGTCCGTCCCTGACCCGCCGGTACCAAGGCTAATGGTCTTGGGGCGGGTGACAAGACGTCGCCCGGTTGTTCCTTCGCGCTGGGAACTACCCTGGTCCGGTGCGTGACAAAACCCAACCGAATTCCGCCGCGCCCGGGGACGGACTGATCCGCGCTGGTGCCGTGGTCTTCTTCCTCGGCGCCGTGGCCACTCTTGTGACCGTGGCACCGCTGTTCCTGGGCGCGAAGCCTTTTCCGACCTATATGTTCGGCCTGAGCATGCTCATGGGGGTCGGATTCCTCGTGGCCGGCGCGGGGGTCCTGCGGTCGATCGCGGCCGGACGGCGTCAGGCGCGGGGCGCCTCGCGGTAGCCGGCCAGCCAGCGCGGGAAGGCGGACAGGTCGTCGAGGACGACGTCCGCGCCCGCGGTGTGCAGTTCCGCCGCGTCGCACGGGCCGGTGGGCACGGCCACGCTGAGGGCACCGGCGGTGCGGGCGCCGCGTACGTCTCCGACGTGGTCGCCGACGTACACGCTCGCGCCGTGCTCGCGCAGCGCCTCCGCCTTGCGCTCCGCCCAGAGGTCGCCGACGACCGCGTCGGGTTCCATGCCGAGGTGGCTCAGGTGCAGCTTGGCGTTCGGCTCGTACTTCGCGGTGACCACGATCGCCCGGCCGCCCGACTCGCGCACCGCCGCGATCGCCTCGCGGGCGCCGGGCATCGCGGGGGTCGCGGCGATGGCGATCGCCGGGTACATCGCGCGGTACAGGTCGGCCATGGGGGCGACCTGCTCGGCCGGGAACCAGTGGACCAGTTCGTCGGCGAGCGGCGGCCCGAGCCGGGTGATGGCCAGATCGGCGTCGATGTAGGTCCCCGTCCGCTCCGCCAGCGCCGTGTAGCAGGCGTGGATGCCGGGCCGGGAGTCGATCAGGGTCATGTCGAGGTCGAACCCGACGGTCAGCGCACGCGAACTCATGTCCGCCATTGTGCCCACCGCCGCCGACATCCCACCGCCCCGCCCCTCCGGGGCACCCGACACGCCGAAGCAGCCGGGTCGGTTGTGCGACACCGCGCGGCGTGACGTCCCGTACGCGCGACGTCCCGTACGAGGGTGCCCCTTGGGTGCCCCTCCGCTCCCTGCACGGCACCCGAAGGCACCCGACACCTCGTCGAGGCCCCGCCGCAGCAGCAGAAGCAACCGGAGCAGAAGCAGCAGCAACAGGAGCAACAGGAGCAGCGGGTGCGGCTAGTGGCGGCGTTGGGAGCGCCAGAGGAGGTAGGCGGCTGAGGCCAGGGCTGCGGCCCGGACCACCCAGGGCCAGGTTTCGGCCAGGGCGTCGCTCATGTGGCCCTGGGCGATGGGGTCGCCCCAGCGGCCGTCGTTCCTGCCCCACAGCCAGACCAGGCCGCCCACGAGCGCCAGACCGGGCAGGCCCATGACGGCCCACTTGCTCTCCGCCGCGGTGAGGCGACGGGAGCCGTAGGCGATGAGCCAGCCGAGGATCAGCGCGTACCAGATGCCGAGCACCGCCCCGGCGACCAGGGCCGCGGCGGCGAGCAGGAGCAGTGGGTTGGTCCAGCCCGCGGCGGGGCGGGGCAGCGCCAGCCGGCGGCGCGGGGGTGGGTCGGCGGTCTCGGGGGCGGTGGGCTCGGGGGCCGGTTGGGGCGCCGTCTCCCCCTTCGCGGCCTTCTGCTGCGCGGGCTCTTTCGCCTCGGGCGCGGGTTCCCTCGGTGGCGGCTTGAGGAGTTCGGGGATCTCCACGCCCCCGACGAACCCGGGCACGCTGTCCCCGGCCCCGAACGGGCTGTCGTCCACCCGCCACCAGTCGGGCTGCAGCGTGCTGTCGCCGAGTTCGTCCTCGCCGGCGAGGTGGGGCGGCGACGGGGCATCCGAACGGGCGGGCGCCGCCGGCTCGGCCGGCCGCGGACGGGGCACGACCCGGCGCAGCCCCTTGCCCTTCTCCCGCGGGCTCTTCTCCCGCGGCCCCGTCTCCCCTGGGCCCTTCTGACCCAGCAGCCCGTTGGGCCCCAGCAGCCCCTTCGGCCCCAGCAGTCCCTTCGGCTCGGGCTCGCGCGGTGCGGGCTGCACGGGCACGGCGGTGGACGGCGGCTCGGGCACCCCGCTCCCTGCGCCCGCCGCCGCGACGACCTCGTCCGGCGTGCCCAGCCGGGCGAGGATGCGGTGCACGGCGGCGGGACTGTCCACGGCGGCCGTGGCCCGGTGCCGGTCGATCTCGTCGCGCAGCCCGGACACCAGGCGCATGCGGTCGGCCGACGGCAACTGGCGCTGCTGCGCGATGTCACCGACGCGGCTCAGATACTCGTAGACGACCCGGTCGCTCTCGATACCCACGAAGTCCCCTCCGGGGCCGGTGCGTTGAATACCCCGTCGGGACGACGGTAGCGCAGGCCGCGCTCACGTCGGCTCGCACACCAGCGGGTAGCGCGTCTCCGAGCAGGGGCGGTTGCCGTACGCGCGCAGGATGTCCTTGCCGCCCTGGTCGGTGAGGTAGCGCAGAAAGGCGGCGGCGATGGAGCCGGCGGGCGGTTCGCCGTAGGTGTAGGCGTACTCGGTCTGCCAGTACGGGTAGCTGCCGTCCTCGACGCCTTCCAGGGTGGGCCGCATACCGCCGATGGAGAGCTTGACCAGATCGCCGGTCGGCACGCTGTTGACCTCGCTGTAGCCGAGGGCGCCGGGGGTCGAGGCGGCGGTGTCCAGCAGGGTGTCGGTGCTGTCGACCTCGCAGACGCCGGGCTTGTCGTGGTCCAGGGCCGCGCAGTCGTCGACGTCGGCCTCCGGGACGGACTTGTGTGCGAGGACCCGTTCTTCGAGGGCGTTGCGGGTGCCGGAGCCGCGATGGCGGTTGATGAGATGGATGGGGAGGTTCGCGCCGTTCACCGTGGACCAGTTCTTGATCTTCCCGGCGTAGATGTCGCGGATCTGCTGGAGGGAGAGGGTGCTGACCTTGGCGTCCTCGTTCACGACGAGGGTGAACAGGGAGTAGACCACCGGCCGGGGCAGCAGCCGGGGGTGGCCGGGGCCCGCCGGGCCGTCGGTGAACGCGATGTGGTCGCCGAGTCCCTCGACGCCCGAGATCTTGGCGTTCTCCCCGGCCTTCTCCAGGGTGGCGAGACCGTTCCCGCTGCCCTGGAACGGGTCGTCACCGACGAGGATCCGCGCTCCCTTGGCCGCACACAGCCGCTCGTACTCCTTGGCGGCGGCCGTGGCCGCGGGCCCGAAGGCGGTGGAGCCCGTCAGGTGCAGGGTGCCGCCGACGCAGTCCAGCGGTGCGGGCCTGGCGGGCAGGAACAGGGTCAGGCTCGCCTGGAGCACGGCCGCCGCCGCCAGCAGGGCCATGCCGACCAGCGCCGGCCTGGAGGCGAAGGTGTGACTCTCGGTGTGGGCCAGCTTGAGCCGGGCGAGCCAGCGCAGCCAGGCGAGGGAACGGCTGCTCCCGCCGGTCACCTCGGCCTGGAACTCCGGATCGGGGAACGGCGCGTGCGGGCTCCCGGACCGGCGTTCCAGCACCGCCAGCACCTTGTAGTGGGCGCCGGGGTTCAACGTCACCTTCGGCAGCCTGATGACGCCGGAGCCGTCCTCCTCGTCGATGCCGAAGCCGTCGGTCTCCCGGGTGACCCCGCCCCGGGTGATGACGAAGAAGTGGCGCAGCGCGGGCTGGCTGAGTTCGGTCACCGCCATGCCGACGACCCGGCGGTCCCGGAACAGCACCCGGATGCCGGTCTTGTCCTCGGCGGGGGTCAGGTAGTCCCCGGCGACGATCTCCCGCCAGCCGGCGTTCTCGATCCGCACCAGCACGAACGACGGCTCGTCCAGCGGCCTGCCGTCGTTGTGCATGCGCGCCAGTACGTCGGCGCTCGGCGCGTGGGCGGTGTCCGTGGCCAGGGTGTCCATCTGGAGGCGGTAGCCGAGCCGCTTGCGGCGGATGACCACGAACTCCCATACGAACGCCAGCACAGGAATGGTGACGCTGAAGATCGCGACGACGTTGTTGAAGTCGAGCTCGACGCCGAAGAGTCCCACGACCGGTTCCCCCGATTCCCCCGTTTTCCCCGAATCCCCTGGATCCCCTGGATCCCCTGGATCCCCCGAATCCCCATGGCCCGTCGCACAGTTGACTTCGCGCGGTTGCCCGGGAGCCCAGGGTGACGACTGTGCGCCGAGTGCTGCCAGGGCTGGCGCAATCCCCCCGCTGAAGTTCATCCGGCGGACATCTGCGCAACGTTCCGTTCTCCCGGCGGTCGCCCCTTGCCCGGTGCGGGGGACCGAAGTGCCAGCGGCATGTGCTCCCGGTGCCGACCCCGCACCCGCTACCGTGGGTCGGATGAGCAACCCGGCAACACCGCCGCGTTCCCTCGCGGAGGCGCTCCGCGCCAGGGACGACGCCTCCCTGGCCGCGCTGCTGCGCAGCCGACCCGACCTCATCACCCCCGTGCCCACCGACCTCACCCAGCTCGCCACCCGGGCGGGCACCCGGGCCTCGGTGCTGCGTGCCCTGGAGCGCCTCGACCTGTTCGTGCTGCAGACGGCCCAGGCCCTGACCGTGGCGGCGGACCCGGCGTCCTACGACGAGTTGCTCGGCCTGATGGCGGGCGACGCCGGCGACCGGGCCGTCGCCGCCGCCCTGCCCGACGCCCTCGCCACCCTGCGGGAACAGGCCCTGGTGTGGGGCGGCGACGACCGGCTGCGTCTGGTCCGCACGGCCCGTGAGGTGCTCGCCCCGACCCCGCGACATCCCTCCCCGACCGGCCTCGGCCCGTCCGTGCGGGAGGCCGGCGCGGGCATGTCGCCGGGCCGGATCCAGGAGATCGTCACGGCCGCGGGCCTGGCCTCGACCCATGACCCGGTCTCCGCGCTGGCCGCGCTCTCCGCCCTGTTCACCGACCGCAGGCGGATGGCCGCGCTACTGGCCGGGGCCCCGGCGGAGTCCCGCGAGGTGCTGGCCCGGCTCGTCTGGGGGCCGCCGTACGGCCAGGTCACCGCCGAGCCCGCCGCCCATCTGCGCTGGCTGCTCGACCGTGGTCTGTTGCTGCCGACGACGCCCGGCACGGTCGTACTCCCCCGCGAGGTCGCCCTGCATCTGCGCGCGGGCCGCGCTCATCGTGCGCCCGAGGCCGTACCGCCGCCGGTCCGGACGGCGGCGACGCATCCCGCGCAGGTCGTGGACGCGACGGCGGCCGGGCAGGCGTACACCGCGCTGGCGACCGTGGAGGAGCTGCTGAAGGACTGGGACGCGGGCGGCCCGACGGTGCTGCGGGCCGGTGGGCTCAGTGTCCGGGACCTGAAGCGGACGGCCGTCGCCCTCGACGTGTCCGAGCCGGTCGCCGCCTTCTGGGTCGAACTGGCCTACGCGGCGGGCCTGCTGGCCTCCGACGGTGAGGTCGACGAGCGGTACGCGGCGACCCCGGCCTACGACGAGTGGCTGGCGCTGCCCCCGGCCGCGCGCTGGGCGCGGCTCGCCGAGGCGTGGCTGACGGCGACCCGGACGCCGGGTCTGGTCGGCGGGCGGGACGCCAAGGACCGTACGTTGGCGGCGCTGGGGCCGGGGCTGGACCGCTCCGCGGCGCCCGAGGTGCGGTACCGGGTGCTGGGGCTGCTGGCCGCGCTGCCGGAGGGCGCCGCGCCGGACCCGGAATCGGTGCTGGCCCGGCTGCGCTGGGAGCGTCCGCTGCGCGGCCCGGTGGGTGCCCCGGCGCAGCCGGGCGGCCGACCGCAGGGCGGCGACGAAGACCTGCGCTCCCGGATCGCGCGCTGGACGCCGACGGAGGCGGAGCTGCTGGGCATCACCGGCCGTGGCGCCCTGTCGGCCCACGGCCGCGCGCTGCTCGGCGCGTCCGAATACGGGGGCGCAGCCGAGTACGGGGCCGCAGCCGAGCGCGGCGAGACAACCGCGCGTAGGGGCACAACCGCGCGCGGGGGCGTCTCTGCTGCCTCCTCCGCATCCGCGCCGGTGCCGAGGTCGGCGTCGGCGTCGGCGTCCGTACCCGCGCCGGTGCCGACGCCGAGCGGCGTTCATCGCACCGGCGGCGGCCCGGCCGACGGGCCCGGGGACAAGCTGCCCGCGCACCACCATCGGCGCCCGCCCGCGCCCCGCGAGCCCCTCTCCCCGGCCGAGCGGGCGGCGGCCTCCGCCGCCGCTGCCGGGCTGCTCGCGCCGCTGCTGCCCGAGCCGCTGGACCATGTCCTGCTCCAGGCGGACCTGACGGCGGTGGCACCGGGGCCGCTGGAACGGCCGCTGGCCGCGACGCTGGGCGTGCTCGCGGACGTCGAGTCGAAGGGCGGCGCGACGGTCTACCGCTTCACGCCCGCCTCCGTGCGCCGCGCCCTGGACGCCGGCCGAACCGCCGCCGACCTGCACGCCTTCCTCGACGCGCACTCCCGCACCCCGGTCCCGCAACCGCTGGCGTACCTGATCGACGACGTGGCCCGCAAGCACGGCCGGCTGCGGGTGGGCGCCGCCTCCGCGTACGTGCGCTGCGACGACGACACGCTGCTGAACGAGATCCTCGCCGACCGGCGGTCGGCCGCCCTGCGGCTGCGCCGACTGGCGCCGACCGTGCTCGCGACGCAGGCCGACCCGACGACGCTCCTGGAGGGCCTGCGGGCGATGGGCTACGCGCCCGCCGCCGAGTCCGCCGAGGGCGATGTGCTGATCGCCCGCGCCCACGCCCACCGCACCCCGCCCCGCACGGCCCCCGAGCCGGTCCCGGACGGCCCGCCCACCCCCGACCCGACCCTGCTGTCCGCGGCGATCCGCGCGATCCGCGCCGGCGACCTGGCCGCCACGACCCCGCGCAAGCCCGCGGGCACCCCCATGGCGGGCGGCGACCTTCCGCGCACCGACTCAGCCGAGACCCTGGCCACCATGCAGGCCGCCGTCCTGACGGGCGAGGCCCTGTGGATCGGGTACGTGAACGCCGAGGGCGCCGCCAGCCAGCGCGTCATCGCGCCCATCCGGGTCGAGGGCGGCTTCGTGACGGCGTACGACCACACGGCGGACGAGGTGCGGACCTATCCGCTGCACCGGGTCACCGGGGTCGCGGAGCTGGCGGACGACTGAACCGCGGCCCGCCGTGATCACCCACCGGTAGGGCACACTGGACGTTTGGCCGAGACTGTGGCCGTACGGGACGGGTTCGTCTCTTTGATGCCATCGGTTTCTGCTGTGCCGGGCAGCAGCGCACGGTTGTCAGGGGCGCGTGGCGATGATGGCTTCGGTGCGTACGACTTCGCCGAAGTCGCCGTCGGGGTGGAACTCGCTGAGTGCCTGGCGAAGGGTGCGTTCGAAGGCGTCCTTGCGGCCGATGAGGTTACCGACGCCGGGTCGCATGCGCCGACGCGAGCGCGACCGCTCTGATGCTCGGCGAGCTGCATGACCTCCGCGGGTCGACCGTCGAACGCACGAGCCGGTCGATCTTGAAGAACACGATCACGTCCAGCTCGGCGAGCCGGGTCAGGACCCGTTGCAGTTCCGGTCGGGCGAAGCCCCGAAAGCCCGAGAGAAGCCGCAGACATCGATGTCTTCCTCGACGGCTATGACGTCCCAGCCACATGCCTCGCACAGCACCTCGCACGCCGCGCGCCGGCGCTCAGGAGAAGTCGTCTCGTCCGTTTCACGCGATAGGCGAACATGGATAGCGGCGCGCATCCCGGGCGCGCCGGCCGGTACGCCCTTTCGGCGCCGGCACGGGACATGGCCCGAGCCGTGACAGGTGTGGTGTCTGTCACGCTGACGATCCTATTTGCGGAGGTATGTGTGTCCTGCCTGATCGTCCAATCCGACAAGACCCTGCTCCTGGAGGTCGACCACGAGCGGGCCGATGACTGTCGTCGGGCCATCGCGCCGTTCGCCGAGCTGGAGCGGGCGCCGGAGCATATCCACACCTACCGGGTGACCCCGCTCGGGCTGTGGAACGCGCGGGCGGCCGGGCACGACGCGGAGCAGGTGGTCGACGCGCTCGTGCAGTACAGCCGCTACCCCGTGCCGCACGCGCTGCTCGTGGACATCGCCGAGACCATGGACCGCTACGGGCGGCTGACCCTGACCAAGCACCCGGCCCACGGTCTCGTGCTCACCAGCAGCGACCGGCCGGTCCTGGAGGAGGTGCTCAGGTCCAAGCGGATCGCGCCGCTCGTCGGGGCCCGGATCGACCCCGACACCGTCGCCGTGCACCCCTCCGAACGCGGCCAGATCAAGCAGCTTCTGCTGAAGCTGGGCTGGCCGGCCGAGGACCTCGCCGGGTATGTGGACGGGGAGGCGCACCCGATCGAGCTGCGCGAGGTCGGCTGGGCGCTGCGGGCCTACCAGAAGCAGGCCGTGGAGAACTTCTGGCACGGCGGGAGCGGGGTCGTGGTGCTGCCGTGCGGTGCGGGCAAGACGCTGGTCGGCGCCGGGGCGATGGCGCAGGCCAGGTCCACCACCCTGATCCTCGTCACCAACACGGTCTCGGCGCGGCAGTGGAAGCACGAGCTGGTGAAGCGGACCTCGCTGACCGAGGACGAGATCGGGGAGTACAGCGGTACGCGGAAGGAGATCCGGCCGGTCACCATCGCCACGTACCAGGTGCTGACCACGAAGCGGAAGGGGATCTACCCGCATCTGGAGCTGTTCGACTCCCGTGACTGGGGGCTCATCCTCTACGACGAGGTGCATCTGCTGCCGGCCCCCGTCTTCAAGTTCACGGCCGATCTCCAGGCCCGCCGCCGGCTCGGGCTGACCGCGACGCTGGTGCGCGAGGACGGCCGCGAGTCGGATGTGTTCTCGCTCATCGGGCCCAAGCGGTTCGACGCACCGTGGAAGGAGATCGAGGCGCAGGGCTATATCGCGCCCGCCGACTGCGTCGAGGTCCGGGTGAACCTGACCGACTCCGAACGGCTCGCGTACGCGACGGCGGAGACGGAGGAGAAGTACCGCTTCTGCGCGACGACCGACACCAAGCGCCGGGTCGCCGAGGCGCTGGTGCGCCGGTTCGCCGGGCAGCAGATCCTGGTCATCGGCCAGTACATCGACCAGCTCGACGAGCTGGGCGAGCACCTGAACGCGCCGGTGATCAAGGGCGAGACGTCCAACGCGCAGCGCGAGAAGCTGTTCGGCGCGTTCCGTGAGGGCGAGATCAGCGTGCTCGTCGTGTCCAAGGTCGCCAATTTCTCCATCGACCTGCCGGAGGCGACGGTCGCCATCCAGGTGTCGGGCACCTTCGGCTCCCGGCAGGAGGAGGCCCAGCGCCTCGGACGGGTGCTGCGCCCCAAGGCCGACGGGCACCAGGCCCACTTCTACTCCGTGGTGGCCCGCGACACCATCGACCAGGACTTCGCCGCACACCGCCAGCGGTTCCTGGCGGAGCAGGGGTACGCCTACCGCATCGTGGACGCGGACGAGATCCTGGCCGAGACCTGAGCCGCGACGCGTGCGCCGCGCAGTGCGCCGCCCCCGTGTGCCGCCCTGTGTCGCACCCGTCGCCCACGGTGGGCCCCCGCCCGGTGGACGGCTCGGGGAGGGCGGCGCGCTGGGTGCCGGCGGCTGGGACTACGTCCGTGCCAGTGGTGGGACTACGTCCCTGTCAGTGGTTGGGACTACGTCACCGCGTACGAGGGCAGCGCCGCACGGAGCGGCCGTCGCCGGGCGCCTTCGAGGAACCGCCAGCCCGGTCAGCGGAGGTCTTCGAGGAACCGGGCACCCGAGAGCCGACGTTCCTCGACGAGCGCGCCCTGCCGTGGACCGGTGTCTCCGTCGTGCTGTCCACCGACGGTCTGCCGACCCACCTGGGAGTCTTCGAGTACTCGGCAGGCTGAGCGGTGCCGCAGGGCGACGGCCGCGGTCAGCAGGGCAAGGGCGAACAGGGGGTAGGGGGAGGCAAGGGGCTGCTGCCACCAAGGGAGGTGGAGGTCCAGGTCGCCCTCGTGCGGCAGCAGCCACATGGTGCGGGCGGTGAACACGGTCGCCGTCAGCGCCGCGAGACGGACGCGGCCCTCCGCGAGGAGTACGGCGATCAGCGGGACGCACCACACCCAGTGGTGGGACCAGCTGATCGGCGAGACCAGCAGGGCGGTGCCCGCCGCCAGCAGGATGCCGTGCCCCTCCCGCCTCGCCCGCGCCGCCGCCCACAGGCCCGCGACGGCCACGGCGGCGACCGGGAGCGCCCACGCCGGACCCGGCGCCGGATCGCCGGCCGCCCGTGCGATCAGGCCCGGCAGCGACTGGTTGTCGACGATCCAGACCTTCCCCACGCGGTCGGTCTCGAAGAGCCGTCCGGTCCAGAAGTCGATGCTGGCCGCCGGGAGCAGGACCGCGCCGACGGCGAGGGTCCCGGCGAAGCCGGCCGTGGCCGTCGCCGCCTCCCGTCGGCGCCCGGTCAGCAGCAGGTGGACGACGAAGACGGCCGGGGTCAGTTTGATCCCGGCGGCCACGCCCAGCGCGAGCCCCTTGGCGCGGGCGCCCGGCGGGCGGGTGAGATCCCACAGGACGAGGCAGGCAAGCGCCAGGTTGATCTGGCCGAACAGGACCGTCTGGAAGACCGGTTCGAGCCACAGGGCCAGCGCGGTGGCCGCGCACACCAGGGGCGCCCGGGCCGTGCGGCCCGCGAGACGGGCCGAGAGGACGACGAAAGCGGCGAGCAAGAGCGCGTTGCCCGCGACGAAGGCCGCCTTCATGGCCGGGACGGGGATCCAGGTCGCCGGCACGAACAGGACCGCCGCGAACGGCGGGTACGTCGCCGGGAGTTGCCACTCGGTGACGGTGAAGCCGTACAGGTCACCGCCGTGGACGACGGCCTCGCCCTCGGCCCGGTAGACCAGCGCGTCGGCCATCGGGGCGCGTTGCAGGACGCAGAGGGCGGTGAAGGAGAGGAGGGACAGGGTCAGGAGGAGATAGGGCGTCACCGTCCGTTGTGCCACGGAGGTGAACCTAGGGGTTACTTACGGCGAACGCCCGCTTCCTCGCCGTACTCGCCGAGGATGACGACGCCGAACGCCGCCTCCGCGAACACCTTGAGGGCGCGGAGGGCGTTGCCCAGGCGGTGGTGGTGGGTACCGACGACGGCCGTGGCGCCGGCCGGACCGGAGGGGGTTGGGTGGATGGTTGCAGCGCTCATGTCTCCATGGTGGAACGTCGGGCATGACATCGTCATCGGTCTCCGGAGCCAATCCCCGACGCCCTCACGTACCCCTCCGGAGGGACCCGCTCCCCCCAGCCGGGGTGGAGACAACCCCTAGGGGACGTAAAGCAGCGGCTTCCGCCAGGGGGACGTAATCATCGGCTTCCGCCGGCAAGCGCAGAAGCAGCGGCTTCCGCCGGGGAGCGTTCAAGATCAGCGGCTTCCGCCGGGGGCGTAAATGCATTGGCTTCCGACCGGGCCTCGTCATTAGAATCTCCGCTCTTGCCCGCCTCCCTCCCGGAGTGCCGCCGTCCGGCCGGAAACCGGACGGCTCCCCGTCACGCAGGCGCGCCCGTGCGCGCACTGTCCGTGCACCCGCCCATGCAGCAGTCCGACCGGAGGCACCACCTTGTCCACGCCCGCCCGCGATCCGCTGGACGACCCACTCGACGATCCGCCGGCCGACCCGCTCGCCCGGGAACGTTCCCACCTCGCCGAGTCCCGCGCCGCCCTGCGCTCCATGCGTGAGGACGTCGAGTCCCTCGACATCCGCGACGTCACCGCGAACTGGGTCAACGCCGAGGCGCTGGCCCACCAGATCGACGAGCGCATCAAGGCGCTGGCCGACCTCAGCGACACCCCGCTGTTCTTCGGCAGGCTCGACTATCTGACCCCTCCCCCACTCCCGGCTTCGCTCCAGCGGGAGGACCCCGACGGCGCGGACCGGGCCGAGGGCGCGGCGGGCGAGCGGTTCTACATCGGGCGGCGGCATGTGCACGACGCCGAGGGCGATCCGATGGTCATCGACTGGCGGGCGCCGGTGTCGCAGCCGTTCTACCGGGCGTCCAAGAAGGACCCGATGGAGATCGCGCTGCGCCGCCGCTTCGGCTACACCGGCGGCGATCTGACGGCGTACGAGGACGAGCGTCTGTCGGACCCGGCGGAGGCGGCGCGCACCAGCAGGCTGCTCCAGCAGGAGATCGAGCGGCCGCGTGTGGGCCCGATGCGGGACATCGTCGCCACGATCCAGCCCGAGCAGGACGAGATCGTGCGCTCCGGTCTTGGCGGCACGGTGTGCGTCCAGGGCGGTCCGGGCACCGGGAAGACCGCCGTCGGCCTGCACCGGGTCGCCTATCTGCTGTATGCGCACCGGGAGCGGCTGGCCCGCACGGGCACCCTGGTGATCGGGCCGAACCGGTCCTTCCTGCACTACATCGAGCAAGTGCTGCCCGCGCTGGGCGAGTTGGCGGTGCGGCAGGCCACCGTCGACGACCTGGTCGGGCAGGTGGAGGTGCGCGGCACGGACGAGCCGGCGGCCGCGGTCGTCAAGGGCGACGCACGGCTGGCCGAGGTGCTGAGGCGGGCCCTGTATGCGCAGGTGACGATGCCGACCGAGCCGGTCGTGGTGGTGCGGGGTTCGCGGCGCTGGCGGGTTCCGGCGTACGAACTGGAGGACATCGTCCGCGAGTTGCTGGCCCGGGACATCCGGTACGGGGCCGCCCGCGAGGCCCTGCCGCAGCGCATCGCGCATGCCGTGCTGGTGCAGATGGAGCGGTCGGGCGAGGCGCCGGACGACCGGGTGCAGGACGCGGTGGCCCGCAACAGCGCGGTGAAGGCGGCGGTCAAGGCGATCTGGCCGCCGGTCGATCCGGCGAAGCTGGTGCTGCGGCTGCTGACGGACGCGGACTTCCTCGCGGCGCACGCGGACGGGCTGCTGTCGCCGGACGAGCAGAAGACCCTGCTGTGGTCGAAGCCGGTGCGCAGCGTGAAGTCGGCCAAGTGGTCGGCCGCGGACGCCGTGCTGGTGGACGAGGCCACCGATCTCGTGCAGCGTACGCACTCGCTCGGCCATGTGGTGCTGGACGAGGCGCAGGATCTGTCCCCGATGCAGTACCGGGCGGTGGGCCGCCGCTGTACGACCGGCAGCGCGACCGTGCTCGGCGACCTGGCGCAGGGCACCACGCCGTGGGCGACCCGGAGTTGGGACGAGGCGCTGGCGCACCTGGGCAAGAGGGACGGCGTGGTCGAGGAGCTGACCGCGGGTTTCCGGGTGCCGACGGACGTCATCGCGTACGCCTCCCGGCTACTGCCGCACATCGCGCCGGGCCTCACGCCGGTCGCGTCGGTCCGGGAGAACCCGGGCTTCTTCGACCTGCGCGCGGCCGACGGCACCGGCGATGTGGTCGCGGCCTGCGAGGAGTTGCTGCGCAACGAGGGTTCGACCGGTCTGATCGCGGCCGACGCGCGCGTCCCGGCGCTGGCCGAGGCGCTGGCGGCGGCCGGGATCACCTATCTGGCACCGGGCGAGGAGACGACGCGGGAGACCCGCCTGACCCTGGTCCCGGCGTCCCTGGCCAAGGGCCTGGAGTACGACTATGTGGTCCTCGACGAGCCGCGGGCCGTGGTCGACGCCGAACCGGACGAGCGCACCGGCCTGCGCCGCCTGTATGTGGCCCTGACCCGAGCGGTATCGGGCCTGATCATCACCCACACGGCCCCCCTCCCACCCCAACTGACCTGACACCGGAACACCGCGCGGGCGGAAAAGCCGGGAACGGCGGGAACGGCGGGGAAGAAACCCCGCACCCGCCCGCGCACAGGGCCATCACAACGGACCGGGGCAGAGCAGCAACCACGAACCCGCATGGCCACATG
The DNA here is from genome assembly GCF_053601275.1 of Streptomyces sp. NPDC004752. NCBI lineage: Bacteria > Bacillati > Actinomycetota > Actinomycetes > Kitasatosporales > Streptomycetaceae > Streptomyces > Streptomyces sp. NPDC004752. Next base: position 58,848 of record NZ_JBSGBN010000002.1, read on the forward strand.
CAGCCGACCGAGGGGACACACCAGCGGTCGGCGCGCCGGCACACGGGTGTGGGCAGAGCCCTCTACAGCGCCCGGAACCTCTCATCAAGGTCAGTGACGCGCTCGGCCCGGCGGCCCATCAGATAGACCTTGGCGTGGGTGCGCTGCACTTCGTGCACCAGCTTGAAGCCCTGGGTCTCGTTGTACCTCACCAGCCCGGGGAAGTGGCAGCCACGGCGAACCCATGTGCGCCCTACCTGTGCGGCTCGGTCCACCGCCCACAGCCCCATCACGGTTCCCGGCTTCTTGTCACGGTAGGCAGGGTCGGTGACGGTCGAGTACAAGTAGTGAGCCGCCTCGTTCAGCTCGTCTTCCGTCCAGCCCCACGGGGGTGTCTGTTCCTGGACGGTGGTGCATCCGATGATTCGCCCGTCGTCCTCGGCGAGGACCCACACGTCACCATCGGGATTCTCCGCCTGCCGCGCGAGTTGAGACGCGCTTTCCCGCCAGCTCGGAAGCCCGCGGTCCTCCAGCCAGTTGGAGCGGACGAGGATCATTTCTTCAACGGCGGGGATGTCATCGCTTGTGGCCGGGCGCATTGCGAACACTCCGTCTCCTGAAGGGTGGAAGGCGGGCGGGCGTCGTCAGCCGTAGGAGGCCGACCACTTGCCGCGCGTGAAGTGGCACACGCCGTCGGGCGTGATGTGCACGCGGCTCCCGTAGATCGGTAGGCCGCCCTCGGCGTTCAGCCGGTGCCGGATGCGCTCCAGCGCCGCCCACAGGCGCCGCGGGCCGCCCTGGTGGACCGTGGGCGGGTCGATCCACGTCGCCGAAGCGCGCGCCCATGAGCCGTCGGCGTGCACGAGCCATGCCGTGCGCTGCTCGCCGCGTTCCTCGTAGTGGGTTTCGATGCCGGGCGCGGCGAGTTCGAGCATGGCGCGCAGGTCCCACGCCTCCGCGACGTTGAGCACCGGATAGCGGCCCTCGGTCACCTGCTCGCCCTCGCGGTCGCGTACGGCCTCGAACAGTTCGCCCGTCCCCGGCGGGTAGTCGGCCCCGGTCCGGGTGCTCATGAACCCGGCGCGGTCCCACTCGACGACCCCGCGCGCGCTGCCGTCGTCGTCATCGACGGACTTGTCGGCCGTGACGATCACGCTCATGCGGGCGAGCGTGGTCACTAGGCGCCCGCCGGGGCGCAGCGCGGCCGTCACACCGGCGAGGTTGCGCAGCGCCACCATGGACACGATGCGGTCGAAGTCCCCCGGGAGCGGCCCCGTGGCATCACAGGTGACCACCTGGGGGAACATGCCGAGCGAGGCAAGACGTTCCGTCGCCGCCTCGGTCAGGTACGGGTCCACATCCATGGCTGTGATGTGCTTGTCCCCCAGGCGACGCGCGGCAAGGGCGGTACTGACCCCGGTGCCCGTACCGATCAGGCCGAGGTCGGCGCCGTCGTACACCTGCCCGTGGCGCAGCATCCGCACCACCAGGCCGGGCATGGTGCTCGACGACGTTGGCACGCCTCGCGGCCGGTCGTCGGAGCTTGCCCGGTCGGCGTGCAGCGGGCCGATGCGGGTCACTAGGGAAGTGTCGGCGTAGGCCGCGCGCAGCCATGCCGACTCGTCCGTCGGCCCGTCGTGCAGCGCCCACGTGGCGCCGCCCGCACGTTCCCACCACCGGGGTACAAAGGTGTGCCTGGGGGTGGTGGCAACCGCTTCCCGCCACCGCGAGACGGCCGGGGTCACCTCGACCGCGAGCCGTTCGGCATGGGGCTTCCAGTTCATGAGCGGCCTCACTCGTCGTACTTCGGGTCGCACGCGTCCTGTTCCGCAGGCGAGCAGTCGCCGCCGTCCGACGCGGGCTTGCAGTCAGGGTCACACGGGCCCCCGTCGGCGCGGGCCGGAATCGCGCGCAGCGCCTCGGCCCATGCCTCGCCGCCCAGGATCGCGGCCAGGCCCCGTTGCCGGACGTTGCCCGTGGTCAGCCACCGCGACATCACACACGGCGTCACCTCGCCAGAGGGCAGGACGGCCACCTGTCCGTGCCCGCACCGCCCGCACAGCTCCGCCGTGTCCGCCCCCGCCTCGGGCAGCGAGGCACGACCGAGGCGTCGCATGCGGTCGGTGTGGATCGCCGTCACGCCGAGCGCTTCCAGCTCCCGACGCGCCTCGCTCACGCGCTGCCCCGGCAGGACGGACACGATGCCGACACGCAGCGGGATACCTCGCCGTACGGCCTCGGTGATGTTCGCCCGGGTGCGTTCGTAGCTGCCCGGTCGGGTCGTGATGGCGTCGTGTTCCTCGGCGCGGTCGCTGTAGTAGCTGGTGGCCAGCTTCACGCCCTCGCGGGCGAGCAGGCGCCACCAACCGGGCTTGATGTGGAACAAGTTGCTGTAGACCTCGACCTGAAGGCCGAGGCTCAGCGCGTGGTCGGCCAACTCGGCCCATGCCGGGTGCATGGTCGGCTCACCGCCGATGAGCTGCACCTCACGCGAGCCCAGTGCCGCCGCGTCGCTGATCACCCGTCGCCAGTCGTCGGCCGTCAGCGCGCCGTGCGTGCCGCTCGGCCCCGACTCGGCAAAGCACTGCGTGCACTGGAGCTGACAGGCTCCCGTGATCTCCAGCTCGACGACCCTCGGCGCGGTCGTCGGGGACGCCGCCGGGCTCTCTATTACGGTGCTCATTGCCGCTCCCTTGGTGTCGTTGTGCTGATCCGATACGGTCCGCCATGGGCGGACGCTCGCGCGGGTGCTGCCCGGCGAGGGTCTACCCGGCCCGGCCCCAGCGCGGTCTTGCCTTGAACACGTTCACCGGGGCCGGGCGCTGAGGCCCGTCTCTGCGGGGGCTTCTCCGGGACGTAGGGGGAACATCTCGATTGGCTACGCCCGGCAGAGACGGGGGGCTATGGGTGGGGACGTGCGCCCTCACGGGAAGGGGTGCTGAACGAGGGTTACGACGATCACGGCCAGCAGCCCGCCGACGCTGCTCACCATGAGCACGCCGCCCCAAAAGGCGCCGTCGGTGGTGACCTTCCAGCCACGTAAGCGCCTCATGACGTGCGCGCCCGCGCGACGCGTGCCGGTTCGAGTCCGGCCGGAAAACCGTCCGGAGGCTCCATGGCCGCGTAGTCCGCAAAGTTCCGGCGGTAGCGCGTGTACCGGGTCTCCTGAGTGTGTTTGCGCTGCCATTCCTCGACCTCTCCCGAGTCGTGGCATACGCCGGACTCGGCGCCGTACTCGGATTCAATCCCCGAGACGCAGCGCGCCGCGTACTCCGGCTCTGCTGTCGCGTCCTGCACGATCGTGAACGGCAGGTACCGGAACGTCCGGCGGGTCATTCGCGATGCTCCTGTCGCTGGTGCTGACGCATCAACACGTTGGCATCCGTTTCCTTGCTGCGGTCGAACTCGGCGCGCGCGGCTTCGCGCTGCCAGGCAAGGTCGGCGCACGTCGCACAGCCGGGGACCGGAACGGGCGGACGGCTCGCATCGAAGCCCAGTGCGCTCACACCGGCCGCCTGGCACGGTCGTTGGCCGCCTTGACGCCGGCGCTCAGCCGTTCCGCCACGGTGACCGGGCGGATCTGCGCCGGGTCGGCCTGCCACTCGCGACCACCGCCCACGGGGCGCAGCATCGCGTACGGCCCCGCCGTGGCCTGGTACTCACCCACCTTGCGCATCGCCGGGTCGTAGACCAGCGCCCCACGCTCCGGGGGCCGTTCCTCTGTCTGCTGCGTCATGGTCACTCCGTACATTTCGTGTGTGCGCACCCGTCGGGCGGGTAGTTACGCGTTGCATTCCGACCATCACAAACATTGGCCGATAAGGTCCGCCAGGTGCACGCTCGGCCCGTCACCAAACACCCTGGATGGACAGCGAATTGACACGAAAAGGAGTTCGATCGAATGGACCCCAACAGCCAGGCCGCCAAGGTCACGCCACGCGTCAGACTAGGCAGGCGACTGCGTCGACTCCGCGAACGGGCAGACCTGTCCCTCCGCCAACTGTCCGAACGTGTGGGAGGCTACTCACACAGCTATTTGGGCCGAGTGGAACTCGGAGAACAACTCCCGTCGGAAGCGCTGGTCAACACTCTGGACGAGTTCTTCGACACTGACGGGGTACTCGCCGAACTGCTGGAGTTGGCACACGATGCGCTGATTCCGGATTACGGCCGGAAAGTCATCAACAAGGAGCCGGAGGCCGAACGCATCCAGGTCTTCAACAGCAGCCACATCACTGCTCTGCTACAGACTCCGGAATACGCACGAGCAGCGTTCCGGGGAGGAAAGCTGACGCAGACCGAGGATCAGATCAACGAGCTTGTCGCTTTCCGCATGAAGCGACAGCGGATCCTGGATCGAGAAGAACCACCTTCCTACTGGGGGATCATGGACGAGGCGGCACTCAGGCGCCCGCTCGGGGGACGACAGTGCATGGCTGAACAGATGGAGCATCTGTTGCAACTCGCGGCCCAGCCGCACATAACAGTGCAGATTCTCCCCTTCGACAAGGGAGCACACCCCATGCTTGGAGGAAGCCTGACCTTGCACACTCTGCCGGATGGCACGACTATCGCCGGGGTCGAAAGCTTCGGCACCGGTGAGGCGGTGGAGGCCCCGAGAAAGGTCCTTAAACTGACGCACCAATTTGACATGGCTCGCTCTCTGGCCCTCACGGACGACGAATCAATCGATCTGATCCGCAAATACTTGAAAGAGTACGAAATTGAAGACCATTCCTGACGCAGAAACTCTGTCCGACTGGCGCAAGTCCAGCTACAGCGAGAACCAGGATGGCGGTTGCATCGAGGTATCAGACGGATACCTCGAAGGCGTGCCGGTCCGTGATTCCAAAAATCCGCACGGCCCCGCGGTCATCTTCGAGACAGCCGCTTGGTCGTCGTTCGTCGGCGCCGTCAAGGGCGGGGAGTTCCCCGCCTGAGCCCCGCAGCAGCCCCGAGTATCCGGCCCTCGCCAAACGGCGGGGGCCGCCGTCATAGAGGTGCACGGAGCAGCACCCACAGGGGCCGCAACCCGCGCGTCCGCTTCCCGTATCTGTCACCAGTGCCGAGGGGTGGACAAGGCGGGTTGGAAGTCCAACAGGCCGGTTGACCTGTGCGTTTCTGGTGAGTACCGGGGGGTGCGTAAGAAGGTTAGAAACCGCGAACCCGCGTGCCGTCCAGTGTGCGGCGCCACCGTGTCACCGAGCGGAGCGACACCGGGCCCGACCAGCCGGTGGGGCGGGCCGCGCCGCCGATGTGGAAGGCGGTGATGCCGGCGGAGCGGAGGGTCGGGACGTGGTCGAGGCGCAGGCCGCCGCCGACCATGACGGTCGGCTCGTAGCCCGGCTCCTGTCCGCGCCGGGCCTCCGCGAGCAGCGTGGGCAGTCCGTCGTCGACGCCGGCCGCCGAACCGGCGGTCAGGTAGGTGTCGAGGCCGGGCAGGTCGGCGAGTTGCTTGCGCAGGGCGTCGCGGTCGGCGGCCCGGTCGATCGCGCGGTGGAAGGTCCACGGGCAACCGTCCAGTTCGGCGACGATCCGCTCCACCGCGCCCAGGTCCGGTCCGCCGCCGGCGTCCAGGAAGCCGAGCACGAACTGGTCGGCCCCGGCCCAGCGCAGTTCCCGGGCCGCCCGCACCAGCCGGTCCAGGCCCTCCGGTCCGCCGGCCGCGAACCCGTCGGCGAGCCGCAGCATCACGCGCAGGTCGATGTCGACGGCGGCACGGATCCCGATGAAGGTCGTCACCGACGGGGTCAGCCCGTCGGCCGCCATGTCGGTGACCAGTTCGAGGCGGTCCGCGCCTCCGGCCTGGGCGGCGACCGCGTCCTCGACACCGAGGGCGATCACCTCCAGGACTGCACGCGTGCTCATAGGACCCCTTTCCGGCGGTGTTCCCCTGGAGCGACTACAGGTCTAGTCCAATTGAAGGGTACGCCCGCCTGCCCCGGCCCCGCGAGATCGCCCCCGTCAGCCGAAGATGCACATCTCCTGTGCCACCGCTCCCACCAGTTCGTACGACGCCCCGTCGAGCGCCCTGCCCGAGTACAGCCGCACCAGTGTGGCGCTGTCCCCGATGAAGCGGGCCGGGGTCCGCACCCCGTCGGCCGCCCCCAGCCGCAGCGGCTCGTCCACGTCGTCCAGGTCGGCGTGCACCGGCAGATGCCCCTTCTCGCGGGTCACCCGGGCCAGCAGGGTGAGTGCGTACGGCGTCCCCGGCCCGGCGTAGGCGCCCGGCACGCCGAACGTGTCGCGCAGATCGCCGGCATGCACCCACTCGCCGAGCGCGATCATGTCCAGCACCCCGCCCGCCCGCGCGATCACCGGCCCGGCGTCGGTCATCCCGCGCTCCAGTTCGTCGACGACCTCCGCGTGCGTGCGCTCGGCCCGCTCGGCGATGTCCCGCTCGTTCGACTCGGGCGAGAACACCCCCCGTTCGAAGCGTTTCTCCACCACCCGCGTCAGCACGGTCGCACAGTGCGCGAGCAGATCCCGTACGGTCCACCCCGGGCACGCCGCGATCGCCCGCGCGAAATCCACGTCGGACAGGGACCGCAACAGCGGCAGCAGGGCGTCGCGTTCGACGGCGAGCAGCCGTCCGGGAAGTTCGGGGTCGCGTGGTTCGTGTGTCTCGGTCATACCGTCCACGCTAGGCGCTCCGCTGGGTTGGCCGATATCGATGAGGGGCCTGCTGCATCGTCGATCCATGCGGGTACATCGTGGCCGGGCGCGCAATTCCCCACGCCCCTTGCGAGGCACGCCCAAGCCGCACAGCCGCACAAGGACGCGGCACAGCCGCAAAAAAACACAGTCACACCGCCCTCCACGCCAGGACTCCGCAGAGTCGGCCGATATCGATGAGGGACTACTCCATCGTCGATCCATGCGGGTACATCGTGGCCGGGCGCGCAATTCCCCACGCCCCTTGCCGGGCACGCCCAAGCCGCACAGCCGCACAAGGACGCAGCACAGCCGCACAAGGACACAGTCCCGCGGCCCTGCACGACGGCGGCAGAATGGGGCCATGGCCGATCTCGACGCGCTGCGCACCCGATGGACCCGGGCCCTGGAAGGAGCCCGCGGCCCCGGCGGTGGCCCCGACCCGCTGCCGTACGCCGACCGGCTCCTCGCCCGCTGGCAGGAGCCGCAGCGCCGGTACCACACGCTCGCGCACCTCACCGCGGTCCTGGACCACGTCGACACCCTGGCGGAGTACGCCGACGACCCCGACGTCGTACGGCTGGCCGCCTGGTTCCACGACGCCGTCTACCTCCCCGACCGCTCCGAGAACGAGGAGCGCTCGGCCCGCCTCGCCGAACGGGCGCTCCCGGAGGCCGGCGTCCCGGCGGACCGGACCGCCGAGGTGGCCCGGCTGGTCCGGCTCACCGTCACCCACGACCCGGCCGTGGACGACCCCGACGGACAGGTGCTGTGCGACGCCGACCTGGCGGTCCTCGCCGCGCCGCCGTCCGCGTACGCCGCCTACACCGCGGCCGTCCGCGAGGAGTACCACTTCGTCCCGAACGACGCCTTCCGGGCCGGTCGCGCCGCGATCCTGCGCCAATTGCTGGAGCTGCCCCAGCTGTTCCGGACGCCGTACGGGCGCCGCGCGTGGGAGCCGACCGCGCGCTACAACCTCTCCGCCGAACTGGAACTGCTCACCGACTGACCTCGGGCGACTGACCGCGGGCCGGGAATCCCTGCGGCTGCACCGCCGTGCGTCCGCGTCCCGCGTCGTCGCCGGGGCCGACGCCGGCCGACCGGAAAACCAGGTTCGCTCGCCGATCCGATGACCTAGTCTGCGCCGCATGTGTGAAGTGGGCGGGGAACAGGTGGACGAGGCCGTCGCGGGCTGTGTGGCTACGCTGCGTACGGCGGTGGACCGGGACTGGACGGCGGTGCGGGCGGGGCGGCTGGACTGGAGCGTCCGGCGGACCGCCGTGCATGTCGCGAGCGATCTCATCGCGTACGCGGGGCAGTTGGCGGGGCGGGCGCAGCACGCGTACGTCCCCTTCGACATCACCCTCGACGGCGAGGGCGACGAGGGCATGGACGCGGCCGACAACACCGGCGTCCTCCAGGTGATCGAGACCACCGGCGTGCTGCTCGCCGGCACCGTCCGCACCACCCCGCGCGAGGTGCGCGCCTTCCACCCGTACCCCTTCCGCAGCGCGGACCGCGCGGGCTTCGCCGCGATGGGCATCGCCGAGGTGCTGCTGCACACGCACGACATGGCCGAGGGTCTCGGGCTGCCCTACGAACCACCGGCGGAACTCGCCGAGTCCGTCCTGACCTGCATCTTCCCGCAGGTTCAGCCCGGTTCGGCGCCCTGGCCGACCCTGCTGTGGGCGACCGGCCGCGGCGAGCTGCCCGGCCGCGCCCCGGTCACCGACTGGCGCTGGTGCAACAACCTGGTCGTCCCGGCCGGGCGGCTCACCCTCCAGGGCGTGCGGCCCGCCGCCGCGCGCGATCTGCGGCTGGGCGGCGACGGCGGCTTCGACTGGATCGAGGGCGGGCCGTACCAGGGCACCCGGGACGCCGCCGGAATGCTGGTCAAGGCGTATGAATCCGGGTCCCACCGGCCCGAGTTCGGGCTGTTCGTCCTGGTCCGCGGGGAGGACGGCCGGGCGGTCGGCGGCCTGGGCTTCCACTCCGCCCCGGACGAGGACGGCCGCGTGGAGATCGGTTACGACCTCGCCGAGGCCGCCCGCGGCCAGGGTTACGCGACCGAGGCACTGGGCGCGCTGGCGCGGTGGGCGCTGGCCCGGGACGACGTGGATCTGCTGTTCGCGCGCGTCGACCACGGCAATCTGCCGTCGCAGGGCGTGCTGGACCGGGCCGGGTTCAGCCGGGCCGGGGCGGCGGCGGAGGAGGCCGCGTACACGGAGCACGGCATGGACCGTTCGCTCCGGCTCTACGTCCGCCGGGCCTGACGCCCCCCCTGGCGCGGCGCGGCCCCGCGCACCCCTTCGAGCGACGCGGCCCCGCCACGCACGGCAGCCGCACCACGTCCCGGCCACCTGAAAACCGTCACGGGTGGCTCACGAAGACTCACGAGGACGGCACCCCGCCCGTGGCCCGGCCCAGCGAGCCGACCGCCGCGACCTTCACGCCCGCCTGGTGGCAGACCCAGTGCGGGTCGGGGCCGAGTTCCGGTTCGACGTCCAGCGCGTGCGGGTCGCCGGAGCCGCACACCGGGCACAGCGGCCAGCGTCCGTACCGCTCCAGGAGCGCGTCCTGTACGTCCTGCGCGACCAGTCCGGCCACATAGGCCGCCCCGTCCGGCCACTGCTCGACCCACCAGCGGCGCTGTACGACCGAGTTCTCGACCAGCGAGACCACGTCCGCCTCGGCGACCTCGCCCGCGACCAGGTCGGCGAGCACGCGCGCGCGGGCCGTGTGCAGGGCGCGTTCCAGCGGGCTGATCGGATCCATGGACCCATTGTGCGTGGTCTTGACCCGGCACCGGGCCGAAAATATCTTTCGCAGGTGACCCAGGACGTGAAGGAAGTTTTCGGCAGCCCGGGCGGCCCGGGAAACACGCCGCCGGCCCCGGCCGCCCTCACCGCCAAGGTGCGCACGCTCGCCCCCTCCATGACCCGTTCGATGCAGCGTGTCGCCGAGGCCGTGGCGAGTGATCCGGCCGGCTGCGCGGCCCTCACGGTCACCGGACTCGCCGAACTCACCGGCACCAGCGAGGCGACGGTCGTGCGTACCGCCCGGCTGCTCGGCTACCCCGGCTACCGCGACCTGCGGCTCGCCCTCGCGGGCCTGGCCGCCCAGCAGCAGTCCGGCCGCCCGCCCGCCCTCACGACCGACATCGCGGTCGACGACCCGATCGCCGATGTCGTCGCCAAACTCGCCTACGACGAGCAGCAGACCCTCGCCGACACGGCCGCCGGGCTCGACACCGTGCAGTTGGGCGCTGCGGTCGCCGCGCTGGTCGGCGCACGGCGCACCGATGTGTACGGGATCGGCGCGTCCGGACTGGTCGCCCAGGACCTCACCCAGAAGCTGCTGCGCATAGGGCTGATAGCCCACGCCCACAGCGATCCGCACCTCGCCGTGACGAACGCGGTGCAGCTGCGCTCCGGCGATGTGGCCATCGCGATCAGCCACTCCGGGTCGACGGGGGACGTCATCGAGCCGCTGCGGGCCGCGTTCGAGCACGGGGCCACCACGGTCGCCATCACCGGACGGCCGGACGGCCCGGTCACCCAGTACGCCGACCATGTGCTCACCACCTCCACCTCCCGGGAGAGCGAGCTGCGGCCCGCCGCGATGTCCTCCCGGACCAGTCAACTCCTCGTCGTGGACTGCCTGTTCATCGGAGTGGCGCAGCGCACCTACGAGACCGCCGCGCCCGCGCTGGCCGCTTCCTACGAGGCGCTGGCCCACCGGCACCGCTGAGCGCCGAGTGCTCCGCCGACCAGCGGGATCCCCGTCGCGGCGGGGCCGCACACCGACACCGGCCCGCCCGCGCCCCGTTCGGGACGCCGCCGCACCGCGGCGGACTTCGCTCGCCCCACCGGCACCGCTGGCACAAGAAGCACCGCTGGCACAAGAAGCACCGCTGGCACAAGAAGCACGGAGAGAGCCACCCGTCATGACCTCCATGTCCGACCCCAGTCAGCTCCGCGCCGAACTGGAGACGCTCACCACCGAGGCGTTCCGGCCCGAACTCGCCGGCATCGACAAGCTGCCCACCCTGGAGATCGCCCGGCTGATGAACGGCGAGGACAGCGCCGTGCCCTCCGCCGTCACCGCACGCCTCCCGCTGATCGCCGCCGCCGTCGACGCGATCGCCGCGCGCATGGCCCGCGGCGGCCGGCTGGTCTACGCCGGCGCGGGCACCGCGGGCCGCCTCGGTGTCCTGGACGCCTCCGAGTGCCCGCCCACCTTCAACACCGACCCCGGTCGGGTCGTCGGCCTGATCGCGGGCGGCGCCGAGGCGATGGTCAGCTCCGTGGAGGGTGCGGAGGACTCGAAGGAACTGGCCCGCGAGGACCTCGACTCGCTCGCGCTCACCCCCGACGACACGGTGGTCGGCGTCTCCGCCTCCGGCCGCACCCCGTACGCGATCGGTGCGGTCGAGCACGCCCGCGCCCTGGGCGCCCTGACCGTCGGTCTGGCCTGCAACGCGCACAGCGCGCTCGCGGCGGCGGCCGAATACGGCATCGAGATCGTCGTCGGCCCCGAGCTGATCACCGGTTCCACCCGACTGAAGGCCGGCACGGCACAGAAGCTGGTGCTCAACATGCTGTCGACGATCACGATGATCCGGCTGGGCAAGACGTACGGGAATCTGATGGTCGACGTACGCGCCTCCAACAACAAGCTGCGCGCCCGCTCCCGCCGTATCGTCGCCCTGGCCACCGGCGCCGCCGACGAGGAGATCGAACGGGCCCTGACCGAGACCGACGGCGAGGTGAAGAACGCGATCCTCACCCTCCTGTCCGGTGTCGACGGCCCGACGGCCGCCCGCCTGCTGGAGGAGTCCGGCGGCCATCTGCGTGCCGCGCTGGCGGGCGCGGGCGGCTGACCCGCACGCCCGGGGAGCGCGCAACGCCCCGCCTCCGGAAGGTCATGTCCCGCGCCTTCCGGCGCCCGCCACCCGCATCGGGCGCCCCGTGACGTCCCGTGACACGCCCGAGGGCGGCACCCCCTGGCTTCAGGGAGTGCCGCCCTCGGTACGCGACGGACGGAGCCGATCCTCGATGAGGATCAGAAGTCCATGTCACCGCCCGGCATGCCACCCGGGGCGGCCGGAGCGGCCTTCTCGGGCTTGTCGGCGATGACGGCCTCGGTGGTGAGGAACAGCGCGGCGATGGAGGCGGCGTTCTGCAGGGCGGAACGCGTCACCTTCGCCGGGTCGATGATGCCCTCGGCGACCAGGTCGACGTACTCGCCGGTCGCGGCGTTCAGGCCGTGGCCCGGGGTGAGGTTGCGGACCTTCTCGACCACGACGCCGCCCTCAAGGCCGGCGTTGACGGCGATCTGCTTGAGCGGGGCCTCCAGGGCGAGCTTCACGGCCTGCGCGCCGGTCGCCTCGTCCCCGTCCAGCTCCAGCTTCTCGAAGACGTTGGTGGTCTGCAGCAGGGCCACGCCACCACCGGCGACGATGCCCTCCTCGACGGCCGCCTTGGCGTTGCGCACGGCGTCCTCGATGCGGTGCTTGCGCTCCTTCAGCTCCACCTCGGTGGCGGCACCGGCCTTGATGACGGCGACGCCGCCGGCCAGCTTGGCCAGGCGCTCCTGGAGCTTCTCGCGGTCGTAGTCCGAGTCGCTGTTCTCGATCTCGGCGCGGATCTGGTTGACCCGGCCGTTGACCTGCTCGGAGGAGCCGGCACCGTCGACGATGGTGGTCTCGTCCTTGGTGATGACGACCTTGCGGGCGCGGCCCAGGAGGTCCAGGGTCGCGTTCTCCAGCTTGAGGCCGACCTCCTCGGAGATGACCTCGCCGCCCGTGAGGATGGCGATGTCGCCGAGCATGGCCTTGCGGCGGTCGCCGAAGCCCGGGGCCTTGACGGCGACGGACTTGAAGGTGCCGCGGATCTTGTTGACGACCAGGGTGGACAGAGCCTCGCCCTCGACGTCCTCGGCGATGATCAGCAGCGGCTTGCCCGACTGCATGACCTTCTCCAGGAGCGGGAGCAGGTCCTTGACGGAGCTGATCTTGGAGTTGGCGATCAGGATGTACGGGTCGTCGAGCGACGCCTCCATACGCTCCATGTCGGTGGCGAAGTACGCCGAGATGTAGCCCTTGTCGAAGCGCATGCCCTCGGTGAGCTCAAGCTCAAGGCCGAAGGTCTGCGACTCCTCGACGGTGATGACGCCTTCCTTGCCGACCTTGTCCATGGCCTCGGCGATCAGCTCGCCGATCTGGGTGTCGGCGGCGGAGATGGAGGCCGTGGAGGCGATCTGCTCCTTGGTCTCGACGTCCTTCGCCTGCTCCAGCAGGGCGGCGGAGACGGCCTCGACGGCCTTCTCGATACCGCGCTTCAGGGCCATCGGGTTGGCGCCGGCGGCGACGTTGCGCAGGCCCTCCTTGACCAGGGCCTGGGCGAGGACGGTCGCGGTGGTCGTACCGTCACCGGCGACGTCGTCCGTCTTCTTGGCTACTTCCTTGACCAGCTCGGCGCCGATCTTCTCGTACGGGTCCTCGAGCTCGATCTCCTTGGCGATGGAGACACCATCGTTGGTGATCGTGGGGGCGCCCCACTTCTTCTCGAGGACGACGTTGCGGCCCTTGGGGCCGAGCGTCACCTTCACGGCGTCCGCGAGCTGGTTCATGCCGCGCTCGAGGCCGCGCCGCGCCTCCTCGTCGAACGCGATGATCTTGGCCATGTGAAGTGGTCCCTCCAGGACTGGGGGTGATTCCTTCGGACCGCGCCCGCGCCCGCGACGGACGGCTCGCCGACCTCGTGGTTCCTTGCCCCACACGGCCCGCGGGCCTCACCGACCCGGTCCTTCGTTGTCACTCTCACCTTCAGAGTGCTAACGCCAATGATTAGCACTCGACCCACCCGAGTGCAAGATGCGACCGTGACGCGGGCCCGTCGCGTGGGGTCGCGGCGCGGCGGTGACGGCGGGGTGGTGAAGGGTGCCGGACGGGTGTACGCGCCCCCGGGCCGGGCGGCGTGGGGCATGGCGAAGGGCCCGCACCCCGAAAGCTGCGGGCCCTTCGCGTGAAGTACGTTCAGGCGGTGACGCGAACCATATCGGCCTGCGGGCCCTTCTGACCCTGCGAGATCTCGAACTCGACCCGCTGGCCCTCTTCCAGGGTGCGGTAGCCGTCCATCTGAATCGCGCTGTAGTGGACGAAGACGTCCGCACCACCGTCGACCGCGATGAAGCCGTACCCCTTCTCCGCGTTGAACCACTTGACGGTGCCCTGAGCCATGCCTAACTCCCCTATTACTGGCCCTTGCACAGATCCACACTTCGTGGACCCGGGTCAGACCTCACCCTCCACGGTGGGGGGCGTGCGCCGGAACGCGTCGACCGCGGCTGAATGTATCTGTCCAACTGCCGTCTGCAACAGGTCAATCGGACGAGAAATCTGGACGCGCCCGGTCGGGAATTTATTGAGAATTCATCAGAATTCAGGGCAAGTCGGGCTCCATAAAAGGAGCAAAAGCCGCGAAGAAAGCGGGGAGTTTGGCGACTTCTTGGCGGGTGCACGGAGTGAATCCGGGGCCTGCGCCCCGGGAGGCCGGGAACGCGTTCCCCAACTCTACCGCGCTCAACCCCACTGAATGACCCCCTCCGTTTCTCTCACGGAGGGGGCCATCGGATGAACAGTCGGTAATGGGAGTTATCGAAGGTAAGGGAGCGTCAGCCGCCGGCCACGGCCGGGATGATGGACACGCCCGCGCCGTCCGGCGTCGCGGTCTGAAGGCCCTGCTCGAAGCGGACGTCGTCGTCGTTGACGTACACGTTGACGAAGCGGCGCAGCTTGCCCTGGTCGTCCAGGACGCGCGCGGCGATGCCGGTGTGGTTCTTCTCCAGGTCGGCGATGACCTCTTCGAGGGTGGCGCCCTCGGCGCTCACCTCGGCCCGGCCGCCCGTGTAGGTACGCAGAATGGTGGGGATGCGAACGGTCACGCTCATGCGAGGCCAGCCTCTCGGAAGGAGTCCAGGTTGGGGCGGATGGTGGCGGTCAGGCCGGTGCCGGCCACCGCGTCGAGGGTCTTGAGGCCGTCGCCGGTGTTGAGGACGACCGTGGTGAGCGCGGGGTCGAGGACACCGTCCTCGATCAGCTTCTTCGTCACACCCACGGTGACGCCGCCGGCCGTCTCCGCGAAGATGCCCTCGGTCCGCGCCAGCAGCTTGATCGCCTCGACCACCTGCTCGTCCGTCACGTCCTCCACGGCGCCGCCGGTGCGGCGGGCGATGTCGAGCACATAAGGGCCGTCGGCCGGGTTGCCGATCGCCAGGGACTTGGCGATGGTGTTCGGCTTCTGCGGGCGGACCACGTCCTGACCGGCCTTGAACGCGGTGGACACCGGCGAGCAGCCCTCGGCCTGCGCGCCGAAGATCTTGTACGGCCGGTCCTCGACGAGGCCCAGCGCGATCAGCTCCCGCAGTCCCTTGTCGACCTTGGTGAGCTGGGAGCCGGAGGCGATCGGGACGACGATCTGGTCGGGCAGCCGCCAGCCGAGCTGCTCGCAGATCTCGTACGCCAGGGTCTTGGAGCCCTCCGCGTAGTACGGCCGCAGATTGACGTTGACGAAGCCCCAGCCCTCGCCGGCCGGATCGCCGATCAGCTCGGAGCAGAAGCGGTTCACGTCGTCGTAGTTGCCCTCGATGCCGACGAGATCACCGCCGTAGATCGCGGCCATGACGACCTTGCCCTGCTCCAGGTCGTGCGGGATGAACACACAGGAGCGCAGTCCGGCGCGGGCCGCCGCGGCGCCGACGGCCCCGGCGAGGTTGCCGGTCGAGGAGCAGGACAGGGTCGTGAAGCCGAAGGCGCGCGCCGCCTCCAGCGCCTGGGCGACCACCCGGTCCTTGAAGGAGTGCGTCGGGTTGCCGGAGTCGTCCTTCACATACAGGCCGCCGGTGACGCCCAGCTCGCGGGCCAGGTTGTCGGCCTGCACCAGCTTGGTCCAGCCCGGGTTCAGATTGGGCTTTGCGGCCACGTCCGCGGGGACCGGCAGCAGCGGCGCATAGCGCCAGATGTTCGCGGGACCCGCCTCGATCGTCCGACGCAGCTCCTCGGTGTCGTACGCCGAGAAGTCGTAGGCGATCTCCAGCGGGCCGAAACACTCCTCGCAGGCGAACACCGGTCCGAGTGGCACCCGGTGGCCGCACTCGCGGCAGCTCAAGGCCGCGGCGGGACCGAGGTTCGCGGACTGGTTCGTGGTGCTTGCAACGGTCTGCACAGCCATGTGAGGCGAGGCCCTTTCTCCTCATCTTCCTCACGACGCATCTCGCCGTGAGACGGATTTGGCACCTTCCCTAGCCGGGAGCCTCGCGGAAACGATCGACTGGTGCAGCGATCCTTACGAGTACCGACTGGAGGGTTGCCGGGGCTTCATCGGGCCGTGTCCCTCTGCCCCTCTGGATGAGCTGTATGCGGTTGTGAACGCCGAATGGCCCCGACATGCGATGGCCATCCGCGTTGTTCAAGACTGTAACCGAAGGCCAGGACAGTTGAGATAGTCGTCCGAACCGCGAGATGGATCACACCCGCGCCCGGTGTGATCACGACAGTGAGGAGCAGCCGACCGTGCTGGAAGAAGTCGAGCGCTGGCTGGCCACCCGCTCCTGGTCGGTGACCGACCGCCCGCTGCACACCATCCTCGCCGCGAAACAGCGCACGGGCCAGTCGGTCTCCGTCGTGCTGCCCGCGCTCAACGAGGAGGAGACGGTCGGCGACATCGTCGCGGTCATCCGGCACGACCTCATGCGCCAGGCGCCGCTGGTCGACGAGATCGTCGTCGTCGACTCGGGGTCCGCCGACCGCACCGCCGAGGTGGCCGCCGCGGCGGGCGCCCGGGTGGAGCACCGCGACGCCATCCTGCCGCGGCTGCCCGCCGCACCCGGCAAGGGCGAGGTCCTGTGGCGCTCGCTGCTGGTCACCGGCGGGGACATCGTCTGCTTCGTCGACGCGGACCTGCGGGAGTTCTCCACCGACTTCGTCACCGGGATCGTGGGCCCACTGCTCACCGACCCGGACATCGACCTGGTCAAAGCCATGTACGACCGGCCGCTGGCCGGCGCGGCCGGCCAGGGCGGCCGGGTCACCGAGCTGATGGCCCGCCCGCTGCTCAATATGCACTGGCCGCGGCTGGCCGGTTTTGTGCAGCCGCTCGGCGGCGAGTACGCGGCCCGCCGCTCGCTGCTGGAGCAGCTGCCGTTCCCTGTCGGATACGGCGTCGAACTGGGCATGCTGATCGACGCCCTGCACCTGGTGGGCCTGGACGCCCTCGCCCAGGTCGATGTCGGCGTGCGCAAGCACCGGCACCAGGACGGGCAGGCGCTGGGCCGGATGGCCGCCTCGATCTACCGCACCGCCCAGCTGCGGCTGGCCCGCGGGCATCTCGTGCGGCCCTCCCTCACCCAGTTCGAACGGGGCGAGGACGGCTTCGAGCCGCGCACCCACCCGGTGGACACCGAGGAACGGCCGCCCATGGTGGAGATCGCGGAGTACGCCGCCCGCCGGGTGGCCTGAAGCCGAAGGTGTGCTGTGTTCGGCCCACCCGGGGAGCCGACCGTACGTTTGAGCGTTTGTGGGCCGGGCTAGGTTGAGGCGTATGGCTTCCACGCAGGGTGCTGCCCAGGTGCTGGTCGCGTCCAACCGCGGCCCGGTCTCGTACACCGTCCAGCAGGACGGCACGCTGGTCGCCCGGCGGGGCGGCGGTGGGCTGGTCTCCGGGCTCTCGGCGATCGGGCCCGACGCGGACGCGCTGTGGGTGTGCTCGGCGCTGTCCGACGGCGACCGTGAGGCGGTGCGCCGCGGGGTCGGCGAGCCCGGCGTGCGGATGCTGGACATTCCGGCCGACGTGTACGCCGACGCCTACAACGGCATCGCCAACTCGGTGCTGTGGTTTGTGCATCACATGCTCTACCAGACCCCGCTGGAGCCGGTCTTCGACGCGGAGTTCCGGCGGCAGTGGGTGTCCTACCGGGCCTACAACCGGGCGTTCGCGGAGGCGCTGGCCCAGGAGGCGGCCGAGGGCGCGGCCGTCGTCGTGCAGGACTACCATCTGGCGCTGGCCCCCAGGATGCTCCGGCAGCGCCGCCCCGACCTGCGCATCGGCCACTTCTCACACACCCCGTGGGCGCCGCCGGACTACTTCCGGCTGCTGCCCGACGACATCGCGGCCGAGCTGCTCGCCGGGATCCTCGGCGCGGACCGCGCGGCGTTCCTCACCCGGCGCTGGGCGGACGCCTTCACCGACTGCTGCCACGCGGTCCTCGGGCCCGGTATCCCGGCCGGCACCCGCATCGGTGTGCACGGTCTGGGCGCCGACGCGGACTTCCTGCGGGGGCGCGCGCACGAGCCGGACGTGGCCGAGCGGATGACGGCGCTGCGGACGGAGATCGGCGCGGGCCGCAAGACGATCGTGCGGGTGGACCGCACCGAGCTGTCCAAGAACATCGTGCGCGGACTGCTGGCGTACCGGCAGTTGCTGGCGGACCGCCCCGAGTGGCGCGAGCGGGTCGTGCACCTCGCCTTCGCCTACCCCTCACGCCAGGACCTGGCCGTGTACCGGGCGTACACGGCCGAGGTACGGCGCATCGCGCAGGAGATCAACTCGGTGTACGGGACGCCGGGTTGGACGCCGGTGCTGCTGCACGTCGAGGACGACTTCGCGCGTTCGCTGGCCGCCTACCGGCTGGCCGACGTGGCCCTGGTGAACCCGATCCGGGACGGCATGAACCTGGTCGCCAAGGAGGTGCCGGTCGTCTCCGACGAGGGCTGTGCGCTGGTGCTGTCCCGGGAGGCCGGGGCGTACGAGGAGCTGGGCGAGGACGCGATCACCGTCAACCCGTACGACATCGGAGGCACGGCGGACGCCCTGCACCGGGCGCTCACCCTGCCGGCGGAGGAGCGGGCGGAGCGGACCAAGCGGCTGGCCGCCGCGGCCACGGCGCTGCCGCCGGCCCAGTGGTTCCTGGACCAGCTGCACGCGCTTCAGGCCGGTGGGTCCACCGGTCGGTCCAGCTGAGCGGCGAGCGTCCGCAGCAGCCGCACCACCCCCGCCGGGCCGTCCACCACCAGGTCGGCGCGCTCGGCGAGTTCGGGCACCTCGCTGCTGCCGCTGCACACCAGCAGGCCGGGCACGCCGTCGGAGCGGAGCTTGTCGACGGCCGCGAAGGCGGGCAGGTCACCGAGGTCGTCGCCGCCGTACAGCACGGTTTCGGCGCCGGTCTCGCGGACGTACTCCAGCAGGGCGACGCCCTTGTCCATGCCGGGCGGGCGCAGTTCGAGGACCAGGCGGCCGGGCTCGACGATCAGGCCGTGCCGGGTGGCCAGGTCGACGAGGGGGCCGCGCAGCGCCTCGAACGCGGCCTGCGGATCCTCGGCGCGGCGGGTGTGCACGGCGACGGCCCGCCCCTTCTCCTCGATCCAGGTGCCCCGCCAGGCGCCGATCCGGTCGAGGAAGCCGGGCAGTTCGGCGCGGACGGCGGCGACGCCGGGGTGCGGGGCGGGGGCGCTGACGGTGCCGCTGACCGCGTCCCAGCGTTCGGCGCCGTAGTGGCCGAGGACGACGAGGTGCGCCAGGCCGGGTACGCCCGCGAAGCCGCCGTAGCGGACCGCGACCCCGGCGGGGCGGCCGGTGACCACCGCGACGGAGGCCACCTTCGGGGCGAGGGCGGCGAGCGCGGGTACGGCGTCCGGGTGCGCGCGGGACTGCTCGGGGTCGGCCACGATCGGCGCGAGCGTCCCGTCGAAGTCGAGGCCGATCACCGCGGTGCGCGGCCGTGCGAGCAGTGCGGCCAGCCCGTCCCGCCCGGCGCGGGTCACGGGCGTCGGAAGCGCGTCCTGGGGGTCGGTCGAGTCCGTCGTATGGGTGCCCATGAACCGACCCTATCCACCCGAACCGTCCCCCACGCCTGCCAAGCCGTCCCGGCCGCAGCCCCACGCATGGCATGAACCCTTGTTCTATTGGCACTGGGGACGGGGGGACGGTTCAGTGTTGGGTGCGGCGGGTTTCGCGGACTCGGCGTAGGCGGTTGACCGTCACCGGGTCGTGGGACAGTGCGCGCTCGTCGTCCAGCAGGGCGTTCAGGAGCTGGTAGTAGCGGACCGGGACCAGGCCCAGTTCCTCGCGTATCGCCCGTTCCTTGGCACCGGGTCCCGCAAAGCTCCGGCGCTCCAGCGCGAGGATGGCCTGTTCGCGTCGGCCCAGTTCGTGGCGGTCGTCCGGTTCCATGGGTGAACGGTAACGCCGGGCACCGACGGCGGCTCCCGGCTCCGGAACGGGCGGCGCTCCACCGCGTAAGTGGACTAGACCTCTTATGGGTCCCCGGTCCACACTGTTCCCCGTGAGACATGTCATCGCCCTCGACGTGGGCGGCACCGGGATGAAGGCCGCCCTGGTCGGGGACGACGGCGAGCTGCTGCACCAGGACCGCCGCGCGACCGGGCGCGCACGCGGGCCCGAGGCGGTCGTCGAGGGCATCCTCGGCTTCGCCGCCGAGCTGCGCGCCCACGGCACCGAACGGTTCGGCGCACCCGCGGTCGCGGCCGGCATCGCGGTGCCCGGCATCGTCGACGAGGCACGCGGCGTCGCCGCCTACGCGGCCAACCTGGGCTGGCGCGACGTACCGCTGCGCGCCCTGCTCACCGACCGGCTCGGCATCCCGGTCGCGCTCGGCCACGATGTGCGCACCGGCGGCCTGGCCGAGGGCCGGATCGGCGCGGGCCGGGGCGCGGACCGCTTTCTGTTCGTGGCCCTGGGCACCGGCATCGCGGGCGCCATCGGCCTCGACGGCCGGGTGGAGGCGGGCGCGCACGGCTTCGCGGGCGAGATCGGCCATATCGTCGTACGGCCCGGCGGGACCGCGTGTCCGTGCGGGCAGCGCGGCTGCCTGGAGCGGTACGCCTCCGCGGCGGCTGTGAGCGAGGCATGGGCGGCGGCCTGCGGGGAGCCCGACGCGAACGCCGCGGACTGTGCGCGGGCCGTGGCGTTGGGTGATCCGAGCGCCGTCCGGGTCTGGCAGGAGGCGGTGGACGCGCTGGCCGACGGGCTGGTCACCGCGCTCACCCTGCTGGACCCGCGCACGCTGATCATCGGCGGCGGGCTCGCCGAGGCGGGGGAGACCCTGTTCCGGCCGCTGCGGGACGCCGTCCGGCGCCGTGTCACCTTCCAGAAACTCCCGCCGATCGTCCCCGCCGCCCTGGGGGACACCGCCGGCTGCCTGGGCGCGGGGCTCCTCGCCCGGGATCTCCTCGAAACCACTGCCCCTTCGGAGGTAACCGCCTGATGGCCCCCAGTACGGTTCTTGCCGGCGCCCGGGTGGTGCTGCCCACCGGGATCGTGACCGACGGACGTGTGATCGTTGAGGGTACGAGGATCGCGGCCGCCGCCCCCGCGAACGCCGAGGTGATCGACGTACGGGGCCACTGGCTGGTGCCCGGCTTCGTCGATGTGCACAACCACGGCGGCGGGGGCGCCTCGTTCTCGGGCACGGCCGACGAGATCCTGACGGCCATCCGCACCCACCGGCTGCACGGCACCACCACCCTCGTCGCCTCCACCGTCACCGAAGACATGGACTTCCTGGTCAAGCAGGCCGGGCTGCTGTCCGAGCTGACGGAGCAGGGCGATCTCGCCGGGATCCACTTCGAGGGCCCGTTCATCTCGCCGTGCCGCAAGGGCGCGCACTCCGAGGAGCTGCTGCGCGACCCGGACCCGGGGGAGGTGCGCCGGCTGATCGACGCGGGGCGCGGCCGGACCCGGATGGTCACCCTCGCCGCCGAACTGCCGGGCGGCATCGACTCCGTGCGGCTGCTGGCCGAGCACGGCGTCATCGCCGCCGTCGGGCACACGGACGCGACGTACGAGCAGACGGTGGCGGCGATCGACGCGGGCGCGACGGTCGCCACCCATCTGTTCAACGCGATGCCGCCGTTCGGCCACCGCTCCCCCGGCCCGGTCGCCGCCCTGCTGGCGGACGAGCGGGTCACGGTCGAGCTGATCAACGACGGCACCCACCTCCACCCGGCCGCGCTGGAACTGGCGTTCCGGCACGCGGGCGCCGGGCGGGTCGCGTTCATCACCGACGCGATGGACGCGGCCGGGATCGGCGACGGCCGCTACAAGCTCGGCCCGCTGGAGGTCGAGGTCAGCGACGGCGTGGCCCGGCTCGTGCGGGGTGGCTCGATCGCGGGCTCGACCCTGACCCTGGACCGCGTCTTCAAGCGGGCGGTGACCGTCGACCGGCTGCCGGTGCCGGACGTGGTGGCGGCCCTGTCCGTCAACCCGGCCCGGCTGCTCGGCCTGGCCGACCGGGTGGGCTCGCTGGAGCCCGGCAAGGACGCCGACCTGGTCCTCCTCGACGAGGGCTTCGACGTCAAGGGCGTGATGCGGCAGGGCGCCTGGGTGCTCGCTCCCCGACTCGCTCCCCAACTGCCCTGATCCGTCCTCCGGTCGGCACATCGGTGAGAGCCGGTCGGCACACCGGTGAGAGCCGGTGGCCGCACGCGCTCTGGGCGCCTCGCCGTCTGTTTGGCATGATCGGGACGAGAACACGGGGCACAGCCCAGACAGGCGGAGGGGGAGGTCGGCCCGGGTGATCCTCACGGTCACGTTGAACACCGCGCTCGACCTCACCTATCGCGTGCGGTCGCTGCGGCCGCACGCCTCGCACCGGGTGTCCGCGGTCGCCGAGCGGCCGGGCGGCAAGGGCGTGAACGTGGCCCGGGTGCTGGCGGCCCTCGGGCACCAGGTGACGGTCACCGGGTTCGCGGGCGGCGGCACGGGCCGGGAGGTGCGCGAGCGGCTCGCGGGCCTCCCGGGCGTGGTGGACGCGCTGGTCCCGATCGCGGGCGCGACCCGGCGCACGATCGCCGTCGTGGACGAACGCACCGGCGACACCACCCAGTTGAACGAGCCCGGCCCCCCGGTCGCGGCCGCCGAGTGGACCGCGTTCCAGGAGGCGTACGAGGGCCTGCTGGGGCCGGCCGCCGCGGTGGCGCTGTGCGGCAGCCTGCCGCCCGGGGTGCCGGTCGGGGCCTACACGGGCCTGATACGGGCGGCCCGGTCGGCCGGTGTCCCGGTGCTGCTGGACACCAGCGGGGAGCCGCTGCGCCGCGGGGTGGCGGCCCGCCCCGACATCGTGAAGCCCAACGCCGAGGAGCTGGCCGAACTCACCGGCTCCCACGAGCCGTTGCGGGCGGCCCGGGATGCCCGTCGGCGCGGCGCGCACGCGGTGGTCGCCTCGCTGGGCCCGCGGGGTCTGCTCGCCCACACCCCGGAGGGCCACTGGCTGGCCGCCCCGCCCGCCGCCGTGCCCGGCAACCCGACCGGCGCCGGTGACTCGGCGGTGGCGGGCCTGCTGTCGGGGCTGGTGGAGCACCTGGCCTGGCCGGACCGACTGACCCGCGCGATCGCCCTGTCGGCCGCGACCGTGGCGGCTCCGGCGGCGGGCGAGTTCGACCGGCCGACATACGAGAAGCTGCGGAAGCGGGTCGCGGTGACCGGCGAGGCCGACGTCGCCTGACGCCCGCCTCCGGCGGCTTCCCTCGGGGCCGGTCCCGGAGCCGTCTCAGCCCTTGACCTGGCCCTTCTTCAGCCACAGCTGGTCCAGCAGGACGTTGCACTTGTCGCCGTCGCCGCAGGACAGGGTGATCGTGTTGGTGCCCTTGTTGAGGGTGGGCCAGGCGAAGGTGGTGGTCCAGCCCTTGGCGACATCACCGTCGGCGGCATGGGCGTAGTTCTTCATGCTCAGCTTGCTGCCGAACGCCTTGCCGTTGACGGTGAGCGTCATCGACTGGTCGTCGCCGGCCGTGCTGTAGTGCGCGAAGACGGTGTACGCGCCCGCGTCGGGGCTCACCCGCCGGACTTGACCCAGCCCTTCACCAGCCACACCTGGTCGAGGAGGGCATCGCACTGGTTGCCCTGCTCACACGAGATCTTGATGGTGTTGGTGCCCTTGTTGAGCTGGACGTAGTTGTAGGTCCGCGTCCAGCCCTTCTTGTAGTCGCCTTCGGCGGCGTGCGCGTAGTTGTCCATGCCGACCGGTGTGGTGGATGCCGTGCCGTTGACCGTGAGGGTGGCGGTGGCATCCTTGCCGGGGACGCTGTAGCCGAGGAACACCGAGTACTTGCCGGTCTCGGAAATGCCGTTGACGGTCCACGTCACCGAGGCGCCGACCTGGTTGAAGCCCGTCACATAGGTGCCGCCGTCGGCCTGGGCGCCCTTGACGTCCGAGGCCAGCGCGGCGCCGCCGTCGAGGCGGAGCGTCTTCGCGTCGCTCGTCGGCAGCTTGTCCGCGCTCGCCGCCGAGCTGCTGCTGGACGGGCTCGGTGAGGTGCTCTCGGACTGGGTCGGGGTGGTGTCCCCGGCCTGGTTGCCCTTGTTGTCGTCCTTCGAGTCGCCGTTGAGCATGGCGATGCTGATACCTATGACGACCGCGGCGACCACCGCGATCGCACCGATCAGCAGGCCCTTGGTGTTCGGGCCGCGACCGCCCCGGCCGCCGTCCCCGCCGGACCGCGGCGGCTGCTGGGTGGCCGACGGGCCGCCCGGGAAGGTCTCCGGGGCCTGGTAGTGGGCGCTCGGCTGGCCGTAGGCGCCCTGCTGCGGGGGTACGGTCTGCTGCCCGTAGGGGGCCTGGGCCTGCTGGCCGTACTGGCGCTCCCCTACCGCGCGCACCCTGTTGACCGAGTTCGGGTAGCCGTAGCCACCGGACGGCGGCTGGGCTCCCCTGGCCTGCCCGTCGGCGTACAGATAGCCGAACGGGTCGTCGTCCTCGGGCGTGCTCGCGCCGTTGTCGCCGGGCGTCATGCCTAGGTACTCCTCAACAGGTGCGGGCGGATGCGGTACGGATCTGGAAGACGGGTAGTGGAGAGCGAGCCTACCCGCTCTCGTTGACCCAATCGGGTGACTTGATCTGCTTCAGCCCGCTGACCTGGGGTTCATCCGGCCCGTCGATGCTGTTTGGGACGAGATCGTTTCTCGACGTACATCCGTTCGTCAGCGGATTTCAATACTTCGTCCGCCGTCATGCCGCAGTGCGCCCAGCCGATCCCGAAACTGGCGCCCACCCGCACGGCCCGGCCCTCGGCCCGGATCGGCTGGATGATCTCGTTGCGCAGGCGTACGGCCAGGTCCTGGGCATCGGCCTTGCCGAGGCCGTCGGCGAGGATGACGAACTCGTCGCCGCCGAGGCGGGCCACCGTGTCGCCGTCGCGCACGCCCCGGGTCAGTCGGCGCGCCACCTCGATGAGGACCGTGTCGCCCGCGTTGTGCCCGAACCGGTCGTTGATCGACTTGAAGCCGTCCAGGTCGCAGAAGAGGACCGCGAGGCCCTTGGTGCCGTCGTCGCGGTCGCCCTCGGGGGCGACGGTGTGCACATGGTGGTCAAAGCCGTCGTACGCCTCCGCGGCCTCCGCACCGGAGGCAGCGGACGCAAAGTCGAAGCCGTGGCCGTTGACGTCGTAGGCGGGATGGCCGTACGCGGCGTCCTGGGAGTCCAGCTCGTCGCCGTGCGCGGGGCGCCGGCACAGGCGGGCCGACAGGCGCGAGCGCAGCTCGGCGGAGTTCGGCAGGCCGGTGAGGGAGTCGTGCGAGGCGCGGTGGGCGAGCTGCAGCTCGCGGCGCTTGCGCTCCTCTATGTCCTCGACGTGGGTGAGCAGGAAGCGCGGGCCGTCGGCGGCGTCGGCGACGACGGAGTTGCGCAGCGACACCCAGACGTAGGAGGCGTCGCGGCGGCCGAGGCGCAGCTCCGCACGGCCGCCCTCGGCGGAGGTGCGCAGCAGCGTGCCGATGTCCTCGGGATGGACGAGGTCGGAGAAGGAGTAGCGGCGCATCGCGGAGGCCGGGCGGCCCAGGAGGCGGCACAGTGCGTCGTTGGTGCGCAGGATGCGGCCGTGCTGGTCCCCGCCCATCTCGGCGATCGCCATGCCGGAGGGGGCGTACTCGAACGCCTGCCGGAAGCTCTCCTCGCTGGCGCGCAGGGCCTGCTGCTCCCGCTCCAGGCGGACCAGGGCGCGCTGCATATTGGCCCTGAGCCGGGCGTTGCTGATCGCGATGGCGGCCTGGAACGCGTACATCTGGAGGGCCTCACGTCCCCAGGCACCCGGGTGCCGGCCGTTGCGCGGCCGGTCCACGGAGATCACGCCGAGCAGCTCGCCGGAGCCGCCACCCTGCACACCGGGCGCGTACATGGGCGCGAAGAGCCGGTCGGCGGGGTGCCACTCGTCCTCGAAGCGGGGCGCGGGCCCGTCGGTGTACCACTGTGGAACGTCGTCGTCGTCGAGGACCCAGCCCTCGGTGTGGGATATGAACCGCAGGTCGCCCCAGGCTTCGCCCATGTTCAGCCGGCGCTCCCAGGACGCGCGGGAGCCGACCCGGCCGGTGATGAGGGCCTCGGCGGCGGAGTTCCCGGAGAGGGCGGCGACCACGAGGTCACCGTCGGGGCGCACGAGGTTGACGCAGGCCATCTCGTATCCGAGGGCGGCGACGGCGCCGTCGGCGACGGTCTGCAACGTGTCCGCCAGGCTGCGTGCCGTGTTCATGTCGGCCATGGCCTGGTGCAGTTGCCGGAGCGACGCAAGACGGACGTAGGGCTCCGACTCCATCTCCATGCTCGCCCTCCCCCCGAGACCTCGCCGCGAATCAAGGGTGCGCTTCGGCGCTTCTCTTCGGTGGTGCCCTTGCACCTTCCCAGCCACTGAATCACAGCGCGCTGCCCACTCGGTACACAGGGTCAACAATTCATGCCCCTTGTGGCCCAAGTCACAGAAGAACATGAACAATTGGGGCGAATGTCCGCGTTCTTTGTCGTTCTTCGTCCCCTGGACCTAGGACCGGACTCGGGCGGAGGCCCGATGCGACGGCTCGGAGCGAAGATTAGCGTTTCCGGCGTGCTGAACACTCCAACTCCGCTGCCCTCCCCCGCCGCCCCCGCCGTCCCCGGGCATGCTGAGGGGGTGAGCAACGACGAGTTCCGGGCCGCCATGTCCCGGCTGGCCGCGGGGGTGGTCCTGGTGACCGCGCAGGAGCCGCCGCTCGACCCGGCCGACCCCATGGCGCCGGCCGGCGAGGACGCCGGTATGACGGCCACGGCCTTCCTGTCCGTGTCCCTCGACCCGCCGCTGGTCCTGGTCAGCCTGCGCGAGGGCGCCCGCATGGACGACCTGCTCGCCGAGCAGCCCCTGTGGGGCGTCTCCGTGCTCACCGAGAGCCAGCGCCATATCGCGGGCCGCTTCGCCATGAAGGGCCGCATCAGCGACCGGCTGCTGTTCGAGGACATCCCCTACGCCCGCGGCGAGGTCTCCCACGCGCCCCTGGTGCGCGGCGCCCTGGCCACCCTGGAGTGCCGGACCGAACAGCGGATCGCGGCCGGGGACCACACCCTGGTGATCGGCCGCGTACTGACCGCGCAACTCCCCAGCGCCGACGGCAGACCACTGCTGTATTTCCGGGGACGGTACCGGCACTTGGGCTGAGAACGGGAAGACGGGAAGGGAACCGGGAACCGGGGAGCGGCCCCCGGGAGCACCGCACGCCGGACCATGACGGTCCCCCTGCCAATCCCCATGTCGGTTCCCATGCCGATCCCCATGCCGATTCCCCCGGCGGCGAAATTCCATGATCCGCCGGGCGGCGAAATTGCCTGGTCCGGCGATCGCCACCCGGTCTACGGTGCCCGGATGACACCCCGCCTGGAAGAGATCACGCCGCGCACCGTCGACGCCGCCCTCGGCATCCGGGTCCGGCCCGACCAGGAGCACGCGGTGCGGCCCGTCGCCCACTCCCTCGCCGAGGCATACGTCCACCCTGCGGGCGTCGCCTGGCCGCGGCTGATCGTGGACGGCGACGACGACCGGCCCGTCGGCTTCCTGATGGCCTTCCTCGGCATCGACTGGCACGGCGACGGGAGCGTGGTCCGCTCGGGCCTGTGGCGGCTGAACATCGCGGCCGGCGAACAGGGCCGGGGGTACGGCCGTTTCGCGGTCGAGTCCGTCGCCGCCGAACTCCGCCGCCGCGGCGACGGGCACCTCTACGCCAGCTGGCACCCCGGCCCGACCGGCCCGGAGAACTTCTACCGACGCCTCGGCTTCCACCCCACCGGCGAATCCAGCGGCGACCAGACGGTCGGCGTGCTGGAGCTGGCGTAGGGGGTGGGGTGCGGGAGGCGGTGTGGGGGCGGGGCGCGGAGGGCTGTGTGGGGGCGGGGCGCCGGAGTCGGCCGGCGACCCGGAGTCAGCCAGGGACCCGGAGCTCGCGGCCCGCTCAGGTCCAGTCCCGGCCGGACCTGCCCCGCTTCGTCTGCGAACGCTGCTTCTTCTCCCGCAGCCGCCGCTCGTTGATCCCGCGCGGGATCCGGGTCGGCTTGCGGGGCTTGGGCGGCGGCGCGGTCGCCTGCGCGAGCAGGGTCGCGAGGCGCACCGCGGCGGCCTCCCGGTTGCGCCACTGGGACCGGTGCTCGGAGGCGCGGACGACGATGACGCCATCGGTCAGCCGCCCCGCGAGGCGCCCCAGTGCCCGGTCCTTCCACACCTGGGGAAGCGCCTCGGTCCGCGCCAGGTCGAAGCGCAACTCCACCTGCGAGTCACTGGTGTTGACATGCTGTCCGCCGGGCCCCGACGACCGTGAGAAACGCCACATCAGCTCGGCCTCGGGGAGCGAGACGGAGCCACGGATGACATAGGGACCGGACATGTGTCCATGGTCGCGTCCCGGCCCGCTCCGCGTCACCCGAATTTGCCGAAGGTAAAAACAGTAAAGGGATGCGGAACCTATGGGACCCCCCTTGGCGTTCTTCCCGGTGACGGTAGCTTCGTCCCCAGTACGAAGCCGTACGTACGCAACGAGGGAAGGACTCCCAAACCATGGCTGTAAGCCTGTCCAAGGGTGGCAACGTCTCGCTCACCAAGGAGGCTCCGGGCCTGACCGCCGTCACCGTGGGCCTCGGCTGGGACGTCCGCACCACCACCGGCACGGACTTCGACCTGGACGCCTCCGCGATCGCGGTCAACACGCAGGGCAAGGTCTACTCGGACGGCCACTTCGTCTTCTTCAACAACAAGCAGACCCCGGACAACACGATCGTCCACACCGGTGACAACCGCACCGGCGAGGGCGAGGGCGACGACGAGGCGATCAACGTCAACCTGGCCGCCCTCCCGGCCGACATCGACAAGATCGTCTTCCCGGTCTCCATCTACGACGCCGAGAACCGCGGCCAGAACTTCGGCCAGGTCCGCAACGCCTACATCCGCGTCATCAACCAGGCCGGCGGCGCCGAGATCGCCCGCTACGACCTCTCCGAGGACGCCGCCACCGAGACGGCGATGGTCTTCGGCGAGCTGTACCGCAACGGCGCCGAGTGGAAGTTCCGCGCGGTCGGCCAGGGCTACGCGTCCGGACTGGTCGGCATCGCCCAGGACTTCGGCGTCAGCGTCTGACCGTCGGTAGCTTATGGCTCCTGACCTGCGCCTTTGCGGGTCAGAGCCCGACAGAGGGCACAGCGGAGGGCACTCGGCACCGCAAAGGCGTTGCCGAGTGCCCTCGCGTCTTGTCTTCCCAGTCAGGGAACAGATGGCTGTAGACGTTCAGGGTCATCGCTGCGTTCGTGTGCCCGAGGGACGGGAGGGGGCCATTTCTGTGTTTAGGCTGCCCCTTCTAGAACTTCCTGCACCTCTGGAACGTCTCGATATTCCTCTAGCCGGTTGCGTACGACTTTCACGCGTTCCGCCGTACGCTCGCTCGCCACGTCCGCGGAAAGCGTGATGACCCGTTGGGCCGTTGCTGCCGCTTCCTCCGGTTCGTTGGCGTCCGCCAATGCAACGGCAAGCCAAGACAGGTAGAGAGCAAGCTCTCTCGTGTGCGTGGCGTCATATCGGGCGAGGACTTCCCGTAGCAACGGCACTGCGCGCAACGGTCGTTTCAGCTCCGTATAGACACGCGATTCCATGACTTGCAATTCACCTGCCTCAACCCAATACAGATACTGGGCCGATTCTTGCCCCTCGTTATCTTGACTCAGCGCTTCGGACGCCTCACCCAGAGCCCGCATGGCAGGCTGCGCCTCATTGGCTTTGGCATGCGCCCAGGCGACCCGGTCGAGGTACAGCGCGCGCGCTTTCGGGGGCGCGTCGTCGCCTGCCTGGTCCAGCGCTGCGCGGGCAAGCAACAGTCCTTCCCGTTCCTGCACGGTGTTGCTGTACTGGTACGCGAGTGATCCGGCAAGGTTGCCGACCAGGGTTGCGTCTTCAGCCTGTTGGGCAGCGCTCATGCCCAGCTTGTAAATGCGTTCGGCTTCCTCGTGGCGCCCAGCGTCAGACGCAATCCATCCGGAAATCTGCGCCAACTCGCCAATCTGAGAAAGCAAAGAACGCCCGACCCCCTCTGTGTGGCTACCCTCGCGATACAGCCTGACCGCAGATTTCAGCTCGCGCAGTGCAGGGCCGATCAGGTCACCCCCCGCCAGAACGTCATCGGCGAGGCGCAGACCATGAACGCGTCCGGCTAGATCAGTCACATCACCGGCACCAACACGGCGCCCGTGCCTGACTTTCAACGGCGCCAACGGGTCACTGTCCGGCAGGAAGTCAGCAACGGTTACAGGGGCACTGCTCCGGGCACCTATTGCCGCCGCCTGTTCAAGCTCGACCACAGGCACGCCAAGAGCGGAAGCAATGAACGGCAGCCATTCACGCGGCGTGCGCTTCCCTTTTTCGTACCGGTAAATGTCCTGCCGGGTAAGCGAGTCGGGCGGTAACCCAGCCGCACGGCATGCCTGCGCCGCCAGCCGCGCCTGACTCCACCCCTTGGTCTGCCGTAGACGCCGAATCATGTGGGCCGCTGTCTCCCCGCGCATGCCTCAAGTCTGGCCTACAACGGGACTGCATGGGGCCGCTAGGCATCGGATCGGCGGCGCGGAAGCGTGGGTCAGACGCAAGGACCCCCGCGACCGCTGGAACGGCCCGGGGGCATGGACCACCTGAAGGAAGCAGGCAGCCACCCATGTACGTATCACGAACCCTCGAACGGGTGAGAGCGGCCCTGTTAGGGCGCCGCACCCCCGGCAAGCACACTGCCGCCTACGCATCCCCCGCGGCACCCCCAGCACCCCGCAGGCGTCCTACGCCGGACGTCTGGGGCGCCCGACTGGTCACCGCTCGCAGGCACCGCAGGGAACCGCACTCCCCGCCTCCGGCCGAGTCGCGGCAGCCACAGTCGCAAGGACGCGCCGAGTGGCTCCCACCTCGCGACTGGGAGCACGAGGAGGCGTGGGAGCGCCCAGGTGCCATGGTCCGGCCCTACGTGGCACACCTCGGCGGGGTGCCCCGCAGCGCCCGCGCAGGCTTCCACATGGCCCTTTGGGGGCGCGCCCAGTGATGACCCTTGAGGTTTACCGGATCAATCCGCAGACAGGCGCCCGTACGCAGGTGCGCAGCAAGCACACCGTGAAACCGGCGAGCGTGCCGGACTTCTTCAGCGGATACCCGCCGTGTTCGTGCCCGCGCTGCGAAGGCAACGGCAGTAGAGGCAGGCTGCACGCCCTGGTGGCCGAAGCGAACCGCCGCAGCAGGGGGGAACTGTGATGCGTTCGCTCATCAAGGCCGCGGAATGGACGCTTGGGCTGGAAACCGGCGAGGGTGCCCCCAGGGGCATCTACGCCGCCGAGTGCCTGACCTGCGGAGCGCAGGCACCGCCAACTGACAATGAATGCCTGCCGGTTGAGGTCTGGGCGCTGAAGCACACGGGCCTTAATCCAACGCATCGTCAGTTCAAGGCCACGACGGAAACCTTCTGGCGCGTGACTCCGGCCGACGGCAACCCCTACCGCAAGAGCAACGCTCAGGGCGCCTGAGCGCCCCGCCCTGCCGCACCAAACCCGGACGGCTGCCGCTTCCTGGGCGCTGCGAGGCGCAAGGGCAGCATGACCCCCGTCCCGCCTACTCCCCCCGACGGGACGGGCCCGCGCCCCCGACTGCGTAAACCACTTCCGTAGTCGGGGGCGCCTTGCTGTGTTCGTGAGCAGCCTGCATCATCGCCAGGATGACCAGTTCGGCATCGGTGAGCTGCGGCGCGATTCCCACAGCCGGCCACCAGAAAGGATCGTGGCATGTCCAGCGACCGTCTCATGCGCATCCACAGCGCCGAGTTCCAGGCCATGGCCGAGAGGGTCCTGCGGGTCACCGAACTCACCTCCCGCCTGAACGTCCTGCCCTTCGAGGACGAAGCGGGCAAGGCGGAACTGTTCGAACAGATCCTCGGCAAGCCGCTGCCACCAAGAGTAACGATCTATCCGCCCTTCTACACGGACCACGGCCTCCGCCTCGACCTCGCCGAGCGCGTGTTCATCAACCAGAACTGCACGTTCCTGGACTACGCCGGCATCCGGCTCGGCGAGCGCGTGATGATCGGCCCGAAGGTCACGTTCATCACCAGCGGCCACCCGGTCGATCCCAAGGAGCGGCGGCTGTACCTCACCGGCGCGCCCATCGACGTCGCGGAGAACGTGTGGATCGGTGCCGGTGCCACCATCCTGCCCGGCGTCAGCATAGGCCGTGATGCCGTGGTCGCCGCCGGCGCGGTCGTGGCCGATGACGTCCCACCGGCAAGCCTGGTGACCAGTAGCAAGGCAACCGTGCACCGACGGTGGTGACGTCCGGCCGGTGGCGCCGCTGGACGTGGCTGTCCCGGAGCGGACCGCGAACGCGTCGTCGCCCGCACTGTTCTGATTCAACGAGCAAGGAGGAGCCCATGGCAGACACCTGGGGTCAGGTGGACCAGATCCGGCAGTGGCTGGACGCCGAGGCCGGACAGGCCGAGCCGGCGGACGTGCGACTGCTGCGCGTGCTGAAGATCGGGGAGGAGTACGGCGAGGTCGCGGAGGCCCTGCACGGCGCCCTCGGAGCCAACCCGAGGAAGGGCCACTCCCACACCTGGCCGGACGTCGAGAAGGAGCTGACGGACGTCATCGTGACGGCCATGGTCGCCCTGGCCACGATCGCGCCGGACCCACAACACGTGTTCCAGGAGCGCCTGGACGCCCTGGTCGACCGGGTGACACTCGAGCCACAGAGCTAGCAGACAGCAAACATCCCGCTCCGCCTGCCGGCCCGGTCGTACGTCGGCAACCCCAAGGGCCTCGCCCTCTGGGCCACGCTGGGGTACAAGGTCATCGGCCGTCGGCCGGACCGCGCGCACGGCAGGCCCTGCACCGTTGTGCGCAAGGCGCTGCGCGCGGTGTGGCCGAGCACGCCCTGCCACCGGCCACAACCCGCGCAAACCCGAGGAGCGGCCGCTGCCGTGAGGCCCGCCGTGGTCCGGGTCCGTGGGCGTGACACCATCGCACCCGTGCTCGACATCGGCTACGCCCTCTCCCCCCGCTTCCCGGACCCGCCGCAGACGGACTACCGGCGGGCGGACGTCCACGCCCTGCGCCACGATCTGTTCAGCGGGGACGTCTACCTCGCGGACACCGAGACGGACCGGGAACTGTCCACAGCCTGGGGATGGGTTCCGGTGCTGGACTTCGCGTGGGCGCTGTGCGACATCGTGGAGCGGCTGGACCGGGATCCGGCGGGCTCGCGGGCGTCGCGACCGCAGCGGGCGGAACTGGACTTCACCGAGTCCACCGACCGCATGCTCTTCGAGCGCCGCTTCGGCTGGGTGGACATCGAGGCCGACTGGATGCCGGCCGAGGAGCCCCCGCTGTCCTTCTCCCACAGCGAACTGCGCCGTGAGGCACGGGACTTCCTGCACGATCTGCTCGCCGACCTGACCGACCTGCACGAACCCCTGGCGGAGAACCCGGCCGTGTGGACCTTGCAGGCCCGCTTCCCCCGGGTGCCGTGAGCCGGACCGGGACCGTCGGTGGTCGCGGCCCCCGTGGTGGGGCCCGCCGGTCAGTCCTGCACCCGGATGCCCAGTTGGGCCGCCAGCACCGGTGCCAGATCCAGTAGCTGTCCGGTGCTGAGGACGGCGCCGGCCAGCCGCTCCACCCCGCGGGCGATCTCCAGCGAGACGGCGCCGCGCAGGTCCACGTCCGTGAGGGTCGCACCGCTGAGGTCCGCGCCCTTCAGCGTGCAGCCGACGAACTCGACCCGCTCAAGGCGCGCTCCCCCGAAGTCGGGTTCGACCAGGACGCAGTTCTCGAAGACGACGTCCTTGACTCCGGCCGTACGAAGATTGAGGTAGTCGATCTTGCCGCCGCGGATCAGGACCCGCTCCAGGACGGCGCCGTGCAGCTGTGTGCCGCCCAGGCGGGCGTCGAGCAGTTCGACATCGCGCAGGGTCGACTCGGCGAGGTCGGTGCCGACGCCCCGGATGCCGGTGAGGGCGGTGTCGAGAATCCGGGCCCTGCGCAGCCGCGTCTCGTCGAGGGCGCATCCCGTCAGCGCGCAGTCCATGAAGCGGGCGCCCGCGCCGTCCTGGCCGGCCAGGTCCGTCTCCCGGAACTCGACGCCGTCGTAGTCGCCGTCCGGCCTCAGCTCCCCTCCCTCGTACGGTTCCAGCGGCGGCAGCCGCAGCTCGGGGCGGCGCGCCGCCCGCACCCCGGTCCGGCCCGGCCCACCGGACCCACCGGTGCCTCCAGTCGCTCTCCTCGCCATGCCCCCATGCTGCCCCACGCCTCTGACAATCCGTCCTGACCTGCGGGGCCGTCACGGGCCGCGGCGACGGCGCATACGTCGTCCACCTCGTCCACCTCGTCCACCTCGTCGGCGACCAGGTCGCGGCGCCCGCCCGAACTCGTCAAGCGCGCTTGACCGCAAGCGTGCTTGAGGTTGAAGAGTGGGGCGCACAAGCACCGGAACGTCTCCCACCGGAACGTCTCCCACCAGAACGTCACATAGGGGAACCCTCATGCACGCCATCCGACTGCACGCCTTCGGCCCGGCCGAGAACCTGGTCCACGAGGAGATCGCCGACCCGGTGCCGGGACCGGGCCAGGTCCGGATCGCCGTGGCCGCGGCGGGGGTCCACCTCCTCGACGCCGCCCTGCGCGAGGGGCACCAGGGCCCGCTGCCCGAGCCGCCCGCCCTGCCGACCGTCCCCGGCCGCGAGGTGGCCGGAGTCGTCGAGGCGCTCGGCGAGGGGGTGGCCGAGCCGTGGCTCGGCCGGCGCGTGGTGGCCCACCTCGGATTCGCGCCGGGAGGCTACGCCGAACTGGCCGTCACCGAGGCCGACCGGGTCCATGAGATCCCGGAGAACCTGGACTTCGCCGAGGCCGTCACCATGATCGGCACGGGCCGTACGGCGATGGGGATCCTGCAGTTCACCGAGCTGGGCCCGGACTCGGTGGTCGTCGTCCCCGCGGCGGCGGGCGGCATCGGCACGCTGCTGGTGCAGTACGCGCGGCACACCGGAGCGACGGTGATCGGGCTCGCGGGCGGGCCCGAGAAGGTCAAGCAGGTGCGAGCGAACGGCGCCGACCTCGCCGTCGACTACATGGATCCCGGCTGGCCGGAGAAGGTCCGCGCGCACCTGAGCGGGCGGCAGGCCACGGTCGTCTTCGACGGGGTGGGCGGGGACGTGGCCCGCGAGGCGGTCGCGCTGCTCGGCGACGGCGGACGGCACCTCGTCTTCGGCTGGTCGGCAAAGGGCATCGGCGTCGGCGGCCCGCATCTCGTCGAGGGCGTCTCCGAGCAGGTGCTGGGCCCGGTGATGCTCGGCCGGGTGGGCGGCCCCGACCCGATGCGTACGCTGGAACGGCGCGCGCTCGCCGAGGCGGCCGCGGGACGCATGTGGCCCGCGGTCACCCGCTTCCCGCTCGCCGAGGCGGCGGCCGCCCACCGGGCGCTGGAGACGCGCAAGACGATCGGCAAGGTCGTCCTGGAACCGTGACCGGCCAGGCCCCGACCGGACCGAAAGCGAAAGCGAAAGCGAAAGCGCAACCGGATCAGACCCACGGCCGACCCGAACCGCGGACTTCACCTCTCAAGATCTCTCCAGGCTTCTCAAGACATCCCAAGGTCTCTCAAGACCTCTCAAGATCTCTCCAGGCGGACAGTGTCTCCTTCGGATTCCATGCCTTTCCCCGGCCCCTGACCAGCGGATAGCAGGCCAGGCCGATCAGTACGGACAGGAAGTGCCCGAGGTCGGTGAAGGTGGCGCCGGTGACGAGCGGTACCAGGACGATCGCGCACACGACCGCCAGGTACAGATACCGCCAGGGCGCCGTGATCCGGTAGGTGAGCACGCCGACCACCCCGACCAGGGCATAGCTCACACCGATGTCGAGGGCGTCGACCGCCCGGTGCGGTGCGGCTCCGTCCCTGATCGCGGTCAGCAGCGTCAGCTCGCTGATGAGCGTGGCCAGCACATGCGCGGCGACGCACACCATGAGCCAGCGCAGGGTGCCGAGCCAGCGTTCGGCCTGGGCGTGGAAGACCGTGTACAGGGCGGCGTACGGCAGCCAGTGGCCGCCGTCGATCCACATCGCGCTGGTGATCAGCACCCGCACCGGGTCCCGGGACAGCTCGTGGATGTTGGTCGAGCGCTGCCGCAGGAACTCCCGCTCGAAGACCGGGGACATGTAGTGCAGGTAGTGCAGGGCGACGGTGGTGACGAACAGGATCAGCAGCCAGACGTAGGTCCCCGGGGCGCTGCGCACATACCCCGCCGTCGCCCTGAGCGGGCGCCGAAATCGGATGACCCGGTTCACACCCGTCAGTATGGTCGGCAGGGTGATCGAAGTGCCTGGCGAGCTGGCCGCCTCACAGGAGAAGTTCAACGGGGAGGCGGGGCGCGCGTTCGTCGCGGACCTGCCGGGGCGGGCCGCGGAGTTCCTGCGGCGGTGGGAGCTGCGGATCGACGGTCCGGGCATGTACGGGGTGTGCGCGCTGGTCCTGCCGGTGGTGCGTGCCGACAACACGTCGGCCGCGCTGAAGCTCCAGCCGCTCGACGAGGAGAGCGCGGGCGAGCCCCTCGCCCTGCGGGCCTGGGACGGCGACGGGGCGGTGCGGTTGCTGGAGCACGACGGGCCGACCTGCACGCTGCTGCTGGAGCGGCTCGACGAGGGCCGCATGCTGAGCGACGTACCGGATGCCCGGGCGGCCGTGCGGATCATCGGCGCGCTGCTGGCCCGGCTGGCCGCGCGGCCGGCCCCGCCGGGCATCCGGCGGCTCGGGGACGTCGCGCGGCTGATGCTGGAGCAGGTGCCGTGGGCGCTGGAGCGCATCCCGGACCCGGCGGACGGGCGCCTGGTGGCGGACTGTGCGGCGGCCGTGCGCGAGGTGCTGGCCGAGCCCGGCGACCGGCTGCTGCACTGGGATCTGCACTTCGAGAACGTGCTCGCGGCCCAGCGGGCCGACTGGCTGGCCATCGACCCCAGGCCGCTGGCCGGTGACCCCGGCTTCGAGCTGCTTCCCGCGATCGACAACCGCTACGACCCGGCCGAGACCCGCTGGCGCTTCGACGCGCTGACCGATGCCCTGGGGCTGGACCGGGAGCGGGCGAGGGCGTGGACGCTGGGGCGGGTATTGCAGAACTGTCTGTGGGAGATGGAGGACGGACGGCCGCTGGAGACCGTCCAGTTGGAGATCGGGCGCGCGCTGCGCGGATGACACGCGGATGACACGCCACCGGATGGCCCATCCGCGCCGTTCATGAGCTAATCGGTCATAGCGTGCGAGATATGACGAAATGCCATATCGCGTATCTGGCCTGCGCCGCGGCGCTCGCCGGTGCGGCGCTCGGTACCACTCCGGCCGCCGCCCACCCGGGCGATGCCGCTCACCCGGTCCATGCCGCCGCCACGGTCCATGTGGTGCACCCGGGCCAGTCCATCCAGCGGGCGGTCGACTCCGCCCGGCCCGGCGACACCGTCCTGCTGACCCCGGGAACCTACCGCGAGAGCGTCACCGTGAGGACGCCCCGACTGACCCTGCGCGGCATGGGCCAGGGCACGGTGCTCCGGCCGCCCGCCGAGAAGGCCGCGACCAAGTGCGCCGAGAGCGGCAACGGCATCTGTGTGGTGGGCGCCAAGACCCGTAGCGTCGAGGGCGTCACGGTCGCCGACCTGACCGTGACCGGCTTCCCCCGGGCCGGCGTGTTCGGCATGGGGACCGACGGGATGACCGTCCGCAAGGTGTACGCGGTCTACAACGGTGTCTGGGGCATCGCCCAACAGCGGTCCGTGCACGGTGTGTTCCGGCAGAACGAGGCCAGGGGCAACGGCGACGCCGGTCTCTTCCTCGCCAACACCGTCACGGCCGAGGAGGGCGCCCAGGACAGTCAGGGCGCGCTGGTCGAGGGCAACCGGCTGGAGGGCAACCGCATCGGCCTCACCGTCCGGCGGCTGCGCAACCTCACCGTGGCGGGCAACTACGTCACCGGCAACTGCGTCGGCATGTTCGTCGTCGGCGACGAGAACAAGCCGCGGGCGGGCGCCCTGACCGTGCGGGACAACCGGATCACGCAGAACAACAAGTCCTGCCCGAAGACCGAGCGGCTGCCCGCGCTGCAGGGCTCCGGGATCGTGCTGACCGGCGCCGAGGACACCCGGGTCACCCGGAACCTGATCACCGACCACTCCGGCGCGTCCCCGCTGTCCGGCGGCATCGTCCTGTTCAAGAGCTTCGTGGGCGCCACCAGCGAGCGGAACCGGATCGACGGCAACGTACTGGCGAACAACGCCCCGGCGGACCTCGTCAACACGGACACCGGCAAGGGCAACACGTTCAGCGGCAACTCCTGCCGGGCCTCCAAACCCTCGGGCATGTGCTGACCGGCGGTCACCGCGTCCCTTAGAGCTCCGAACAGCCCGACCCAAGGAAAGCAGGCGGCACATGACGACCGCATCCCCCGCCAAGCCCTCGACCCCGCACGGCCAGGGGGGACCCCAGTCCCCGCCGCCGTCCATGCGGCTGCGAGAGCTCGTGTTCGGCGCGGCGTGTGCCGCCGCCGTCCGGGCCACCGCCCGGCTGGGCGTCGCCGACGCCCTCGGGGACTCCCCCACGGCCGTGGAGGACCTCGCGGCCGCGGTGAAGACCGAACCGAAGCCGCTGCGCCGACTGCTGCGGGCCCTGTCCTGCTACGGCGTCTTCGAGGAGCGGCCGGACGGCACCTTCGCGCACACCGGCATGTCCCGGCTGCTGCGCGAGGACGACCCGAACAGCCTGCGTGCCATCTCCCTGTGGTGCACCGAACCGTGGACCTGGGACGCCTGGCCCCGGCTGGACGAGGCCGTGCGCACCGGCCGGAATGTGGTCGAGGACCTGTACGGCAAGGAGTTCTTCAGCTACCTCAACGAGGACGCCCCCGAGTCGGCGGACGTCTTCAACCGCGCGATGACCACCTCGAGCGAGCAGTCGGCGCGGGACGTGGCCGCCCTGCTCGATCTGTCCGGCAGCGCCTCGGTGGCGGACATCGGCGGCGGCCAGGGCCATGTGGTGGCGAGCCTGCTCGACAAGTACCCGTCGATGCACGGCAGTCTGCTCGACCTGCCGCGTGTGGTGGACAACGCGGTGCCGCGGCTGCGCGAGGGCGGTGACCTGGCGGACCGGGTGCGCATCGTGCCCGGCGACGCCCGGGTGTCCGTCCCGGTCAAGGCCGACGTCTACGTCATCAAGAACATTCTGGAGTGGGACGACGCGAGCACGGCGCGGCTGCTGGGCAATGTCATCGGGGCGGGCGGCCCGGGCACCCGGGTCGTGGTCATCGAGAACCTCGTCGACGACACCCCATCGATGCGCTTCAGCACCGCCATGGATCTGCTGCTGCTGCTCAACGTCGGCGGGGCCAAGCACACCACTCGGTCCATGGTGACCAGGCTGACCTCGGCCGGCCTGGTCGTCGACGGCATCAGCCCGGTCAACCCGTATCTCGACGCGTTCGACTGCCACGTCCCGGGCTGACCCGGACACGGCGGCACAGACACGGCGGCACAGACACCGGTCGCCGGGCCCGCTGCACCGCGGGCCCGGCGCCCGGGGTGTGTGTGGGGGGGGCGGGGAGTTGCGCGCCCCCAGATGCAAGGCGGGGGCC